>NZ_JBMOWQ010000251.1:0-29875 GCF_049310485.1 Pseudomonas sp. GZD-209 | reverse complement strand
AGGCGTCTGGAGGGCCCTGGTGCGCAGCACCCTTCGGCGCAGCCGAAGGCGCGAGATGTAGACTTGCGCAGCAAGTCGGAGGCCGCGCGGGCCCGGAGGACGCCGGAGCGAAGGGACCCCGAAGCGCAGCGTAGGGGCCGTATGATGGGAGCGAGCGGCTTTGCCTACTTTGGCCAAGACCAAAGTAGGCCGCCGTAAGGGCGGAAAGGTGACTAAGCGTCGACATCACAAATGAATGCACATATAAAACTCAAAACCAACAACCAATAATTAATGACCTTTAAGTGCACGGCCGAAGCTATAACTTGAAACTTGAAACTTGAAACTTGAAACTTGAAACTTGAAACTTGGAACTTGAAACCAACAATAAACCAGCTCAAACCTCCCGTAACCCCAACGCCCCCACCACCCCACAAGCAATCGCCATCCCCACCAACTCCGCCAAACTCCCCGCCTGCATCCGCTTCATCACCCGCCCCCGATAAAGGTCAATCGTCTTGACACTAACCCCCAACCGCTCGGCAATCTCCCGATTCCCCAACCCCTGCACCAACGGAACAAACACATCCCGCTCCCGCGGCGTCAGGCTGTCGATCCGCGCCTGCACCTCCTCCACCGCCCCATCCCCCCCCTGGGCACGCCCAAGCGCCGCCTGCACACTGTCCAGCAGCAACTGATCGTTATACGGCTTCTCGATGAAATCACAGGCCCCCGCCTTGAACGCCCGCACCACGATCGGCACATCGGCATGCCCGCTGACAAAGATCAACGGCATGTCCACCCCCCGCTGCTGCAACGCCTGCTGCACCGCCAGCCCGCCCATCCCCGGCATGCGCACATCCAGCAACACACAAGCCGGGCCACTACCGTCGCAGGCCTCCAGAAACGCCTGGCCACTGGTAAACGGCAAAGCCTGCAAGCCCACCGACTCGAGCAGCCACACCGTCGAATCGAGCATCCCCGGGTCGTCGTCCACCACATACACCTTCGCTTGCACCACCGCCCCCTCCTTCATGTCCGATTCACCGCCAGCCGGCAACACAACACCAAGCCGCCGCCCTCACCCAGCCGCGCCCACAGGCTGCCACCCAAGCCTTCGACAATGCTGCGGCTCATGCTCAACCCCAGGCCCAGACCATCGGCCTTGCTGGTAGTGAACGGCGTAAAGATCGCCTCCAACTGCTCAGGCGCCACGCCAGGCCCCTGGTCGGCCACCTCCACCAGCAGCCCGTCATCCTGGCGCCAGGCGCCCAGCAGAATACGCGACGGTTGGCCTGCGTGCTGCTCACGGTTGGCGTCGATGGCATTGCGCAGCAGGTTGAGCAGCACCTGCTCCAGCAACACCCGATCGGCGTACACCGTCGGCAGCTGCGGCCCCAGCCGCTGTTCGATGCGCACCTGCGCCGCACCCGCCTCCCAGGCGCACAGCCTGAGCGCTTCCCCGGCAACCTGGGCGATATCCAGCGCCTGCAGCTGGCGCGGGCCCTTGCGCAGGAAGGCGCGCAGGCGGCGGATCACCTCGGCGGCATGGGTGGCCTGTTGGCTGATGCGTTGCAGGCCCTGGGCAACCCGTTCACGGGCCTGGGGGTCGTGCTCCAGGTTGTTCAGGTAGCGCAGGCTGGCATTGCTGTAGTTGAGCACCGCGGCCAGCGGCTGGTTGATCTCGTGGGCGATGCCCGAAGCCAGCTCGCCCAGCGTTGCCACCCGGGCGCTGTGGGCCAGGTTTTCCTGGGCCTCGATGCGCAGGGTGATGTCGCGGGACACGGCGACGATCTCTACCACCGCACCGGTATAGGTTTCGCGGATCGCCCGGCAGGCGATCTCGAACCAACGGTAACGGCCATCGGCATGGCGCACGCGGCAGGTCATGGTGTGGTAACCGTCCGCCTCCAGCGCCGCACCGGCCTGCAACAGCGCCTGGCGGCGCTCGCGCGGGTGCAGCAGGCTGCGCGCCGGGCTGCCGCGCAGTTGCTCCGGCCATACCCCGAGCAAGCGGAAGGCCGCAGGCGTGGCATCAAGAAAGCGCCCGTCCGGGCTGTGCCGGGAAATCAGGTCGGTGGTGTTCTCGGTGATCAGCCGGTACAGCCGCCGGGCCCGGCTGGCCTCACGCTCACCCTGGCGCTCGCCGCTGGCATCGCGGCAGCGGGCCAGCACCTGTTGGCCGGCGTGATCGGGGATGAAGGTCCACAACAGGATGCGCTCGCCCACCTGAGCCTCGACCTCGCTTATTGCCCGCCCCTGGCGTAGGCAGGCGCGCACCAGCGCGGCATGGTTGCCCGGTAGCCAACTGGCCAGCGGCGGCCCTTCGGCAATCAGTGCCTGCAAGGCGGCGTTGAGCTGCAAGGGGCCGGCATCGGCTGCCAGCAAAAGGCTCGGTTGCGGATCCAGGGCGAGCAAGGGGGAGCAGTCAGGCTTCACGGGCAAAGGCTCTTGTTATAGTAGTTTTACTATATTGCTATAGTCGATCTTCCAGATACCATAGCGGCTCGCGTAAAAAGCGACAGGGAGGCACGCCCCTCCCACACCCTGAACAGAGCTAACAATCAGCCACCGGGGGTCTAGCGCACGGAGTGCGCCTGCCTCCCCTACAGGAACCGCGCATGTCGATCTTCTCCCAGGGCCTGATGCCCGCACCTGTCAACCACGTCGCCCTCACCCCGCTGAGCTTCATCGAACGCACCGCCGCGGTGTATGGCCAGTACCCGGCCGTGATCCATGGTGCCATCCGCCGTGACTGGCGCGAAACCTATGCCCGCTGCCGGCGCCTGGCCAGTGCCCTGCAGGGCCGTGGCGTCGGCCGTGGCGACACGGTGGCGGTGATGCTGCCGAACATCCCGGCCATGCTTGAAGCGCACTTCGGCGTACCGATGATCGGCGCTGTGCTCAACACCCTCAACGTGCGCCTGGACGCCGAGGCCATCGCCTTCATGCTGCGCCATGGCGAAGCCAAGGTACTGATCGGCGACCGCGAGCTCCACGGCGTGATCCGCGATGCCCTGGCCCTGCTCGAACACCCGCCGCTGGTGATCGACGTGGATGACCCGGAATACGGCGAGGGCCAGCCGGTCAGCGACCTGGACTACGAGGCCCTGCTCGCCGAGGGCGACCCGGACTTCGCCTGGGAGTGGCCGGAGGACGAATGGCAGGCGATCTCGCTCAACTACACCTCCGGCACCACCGGCAACCCCAAGGGCGTGGTCTATCACCACCGCGGCGCCTACCTCAACGCCCTGGGCAACCAGATGACCTGGGCCATGGGCCACCGCCCGGTGTACCTGTGGACCCTGCCGATGTTCCACTGCAACGGCTGGTGCTATCCCTGGACCGTCACCGCGCTGGCCGGCACCCACGTGTTCCTGCGCCGGGTCGACCCGCAGAAGATCCTCACGCTGATCCGCGAACATCGGGTCAGCCATCTGTGCGGCGCGCCGATCGTGCTCAACGCCCTGGTCAACATGCCCGACGCCGCCAAGGCCGCCATCGAACACCCGGTGCAGGCGATGGTCGCCGGCGCCGCGCCGCCGGCCAAGGTGATCGGTGCGGTGGAAGAAATGGGCATCCACATCACCCACACCTACGGCCTGACCGAGGTCTACGGCCCGGTGACCGTGTGTGCCTGGCATGAGGAGTGGGACGCACTGACCCTGGATGAACGGGCGCGGATCAAGTCGCGCCAGGGCGTGCGCTACCCGACCCTGGACGGCCTGATGGTCGCCGACCCGCAAACCCTCGAACCGGTACCGCGCGACGGCAATACCCTGGGTGAGATCTTCATGCGCGGCAACACCGTGATGAAGGGCTACCTGAAGAACCCCGAGGCCACCGCCGAGGCCTTCCGCGGCGGCTGGTTCCACACCGGCGACCTGGCGGTGTGGCATGCCGATGGCTACGTCGAGATCAAGGACCGGCTCAAGGACATCATCATTTCCGGCGGCGAGAACATCTCCACCATCGAGGTCGAGGACGCCCTGTACCGCCACCCGGCTGTGCTCGAAGCCGCCGTGGTGGCGCGCCCCGACGAAAAATGGGGTGAGACGCCCTGCGCCTTCGTCGCCCTCAAGACCGGCCACGGCGGCACCCGCGAAAACGAAATCGTCGCCTGGTGCCGCGAGCACCTGGCTGGGTTCAAGGTACCGAAGACCGTGGTGTTCGGCGAATTGCCCAAGACCAGCACCGGCAAGATCCAGAAATACGTACTGCGCGACCGCGCCCGGGCGCTCTGAAACCATCGCGGGGCAAGTCGCATCGGCGCACCGCCGCTCCCACGCCAGATCATTCGTGGGAGCGGGCTTGCCCCGCGATAACGCCCGCCCCGATTTCCTGCCAGTTCATGAGACTCAGATGACCGACTACACCGCCCCTCTGCGCGACATGCACTTCGTCCTCCACGAAGTGTTCCAAGGCCCTGCCCTGTGGGCGCGCCTTCCCGCCCTGGCCGAGCGGCTCGACGCCGACACCGCCGACGCCATCCTCGAAGAAGCCGCCCGCCTCACCGGCCAGTTGATCGCCCCGCTCAGCCGTAACGGCGACGAACAGGGCGTGCAGTTCGCCAACGGTGAAGTGCGCACCCCCGACGGTTTCCGGGAAGCCTGGCGCACCTACCGCGAGGGCGGCTGGGTTGGCCTGGGCGGCAACCCCGAGCACGGCGGCATGGGCATGCCGAAAATGCTCGGGGTGCTGTTCGAAGAGATGCTGTACGCCGCCGACAGCAGCTTCAGCCTGTATTCCGCGCTCACCGCCGGCAGTTGCCTGGCCATCGACGCCCACGCCAGCGAACAGCTCAAGGCCACTTACCTGCCAGCGCTGTACCAAGGCCGCTGGGCCGGCACCATGTGCCTGACCGAGCCCCACGCCGGCACCGACCTGGGGCTGATCCGCACCCGCGCCGAACCCCAGGCCGATGGCAGCTATCAGCTGAGCGGCAGCAAGATCTTCATCACCGGCGGCGAACAGGACCTCACCGAGAACATCGTCCACCTGGTGCTGGCGCGCCTGCCCGACGCACCGGCCGGCGCCAAGGGCATCTCGCTGTTCCTGGTGCCGAAATACCGGGTCGCCGCCGATGGCAGCCTGGGCGCGCGCAACGGCGCCCACTGCGGGTCGATCGAACACAAGATGGGCATCAAGGCCTCGGCCACCTGCGTAATGAACTTCGACCAGGCCGAGGGGTATCTGGTTGGCGAGGCGAACAAAGGCCTGGCGGCGATGTTCACCATGATGAACTACGAGCGGCTGTCCATCGGCCTGCAGGGCATCGGTTGCGCCGAAGCCTCGTACCAAGCCGCCGCACGCTACGCCAACGAGCGCCTGCAAAGCCGCGCAGCCAGCGGCAGCGCCCACCCCACGCGCAGCGCCGACCCGATCATCGTGCACGGCGATGTGCGGCGCATGCTGCTGACCATGCGCACCCTTACCGAGGGTGGCCGCGCCTTCGCCGTGTACGTCGGGCAACAGCTGGATATCGCCCGTTACGCCGAGGATGCCGGCGAGCGCGAGCGTGCCCAGCGCCAAGTGGCCTTGCTGACGCCAGTGGCCAAGGCATTCTTCACCGACAACGGCCTGGAAAGCTGTGTGCTGGGCCAGCAAGTGTTTGGCGGCCACGGTTACATCCGCGAATGGGGCCAGGAGCAGCGCGTGCGCGACGTGCGCATCGCACAAATCTACGAGGGCACCAACGGTATCCAGGCCCTCGACCTGCTCGGGCGCAAGGTACTGGGCGACGGTGGCCAGGCCCTGGCTGGCCTGGTGGCCGAGATCCGCGCCTTTTGCGTGGACGCCGCGCTGCATCGCGAGGCGCTGCTGGAGGCACTGGTGCGCCTGGAGCGCGTCAGCCAGTGGCTGCAGGCGCAGGCCCGCACGGACGCCAACCTGGTCAGCGCCTCGGCGGTGGAGTACCTGCACCTGTTCGGCCTGACCGCCTATGCCTACATGTGGGCGCGCATGGCCAACGTGGCGCAGGCCCGGCAGGCGCAGGACCCGGCCTTCCATGGCGCCAAACTCGACTGCGCGGCGTTCTACTTCCAGCGCGTGTTGCCACGTGGCCTGGCCCTGGAAGCCACCATTCGAGCCGGCAGCACCAGCCTGTATGGGATGGCGGCAGAGCAGTTCTGAAAGCTCGGCCCATCGCGGATCTGCCCCGCGATGGGCTGAAAGCAGATACGAGCCATGCGCAACTACTACGAAATTTCCTACAATTGATAGTCATTCGCCATTAACACGTTCTCGGAAGCCCTCTGCCAAGGGTAGAATGCCCGCAAAACCGGGAGCCGTAATGAACCAGGACCGCCTCACCCCCAGCGAAGACGATGCCATCACCGACGCCGCCGCGCATTGGTGCATGCGCCTGCACGCCGAAGACTGCACGGCGGCGGAACGGGCGGCGTTCAGCCAGTGGCTGGCGGCCGACCTGCGGCACGCGCAGGAGTACCAGGCGATGCTGGAGATCTGGCAGACCGCCGACCTGCTGCCGCGCAGCGCCCAGGTGGTGGAGCTCAAACCCCGGCAGGCCGCGGCCCGTAATTGGCGGCCATTGGCCTCGGCGGCGGCCATTGCCCTGCTCGCCCTGCCCCTGGCCGGCTGGGTGGGCTGGGAACAAGGCTGGCTGCCCAACGGCTACCAGCATGTCGAAACCACCGACCAGTTGCGCCAGGTGCGCCTGAGCGACGGCAGCAGCGTCGAACTCAACCTGCACAGCGAGCTGCGCTACCTGAACTACAAGGACGAACGCCGCGTTACCCTGATCAAGGGCGAGGCGTTCTTCAAGGTCGCGCACGACAGCAGCCACCCCTTCATCGTCCGTGCCGGCAACGGCCAGACCCGGGTCACCGGTACCCAGTTCAACGTGTGGAAGTATGAAGACCAGGTCAAGGTGACGCTGGTGGAAGGCTCGGTGCTGGTCAGCAACGATGGCAACGCCGGGGGCTACCGCCTCGGCCCGGGCATGCAGGCCAGCTACCACACCGGTGATTTCGAACCGCAGCTGAGCCAGAGCGACGACTCGGGCAACAGCCTGGCCTGGCGCAGTGGCAAGCTGGTGCTGGACAACCTGAGCCTGGCCCAGGCCCTGCCGGTGATCAACCGCTACCTCGACAAGCCATTGCGCCTGGCCGACGACAGCACCGCCAGGATCCGCATCAGCGGCGTCTACAACACCCGCGAAGTGGCACGCCTGGTCGACACCCTGCCCAAGGTACTGCCGGTGTACCTCACCCGCAGCAAGGACGGCAGCACCGTCCTCAACCGCATCACCCCGCCGCCAAGCCGCGGCTGAGGCAACCATCTAACCCAGCGCCTTGAACATCCGCGATTCCTGTGGGAGCCGGCTTGCCGGCGATGCAGGCACCGCGATACTGGCCACCGGCTACGCCGGTGATCGCCGGCAAGCCGGCTCCCACAGGTACAGCACACGGCTCAAGTTCGACGCGGTGGAAGTGAGAGCAGGCTACGCCGGCGAAAGGGCCGCAGAGGCGCCCCACCCCCAGATCAAACGCACGTCAAAGCGTCATCGCCGCCAACCAGCCAAACGCCAGCAACGGCAGGTTGTAATGGAGGAACGTCGGCACCACGGTGTCCCAGATATGGTGGTGCTGGCCATCCACGTTCAGCCCCGAGGTCGGCCCCAAGGTTGAGTCCGAGGCTGGCGAACCGGCATCGCCCAGGGCACCGGCGGTCCCGACAATGCACACCGTGGCCACCGGGTCGAAGCCCAGTTGCACGCACAGCGGCACGAAGATCGCTGCCAGGATCGGCACGGTGGAGAACGACGAGCCGATGCCCATGGTCACCAGCAACCCCACCAGCAGCATCAGCAACGCGCCGATACCCTTGCTGTGATCGATCCACTGCGCCGAGGTCTCGACCAGGGTCTTCACTTCACCGGTGGCCTTCATCACATCGGCAAAGCCCGAGGCGGCGATCATGATGAAGCCGATCATCGCCATCATCTTCATGCCCTCGGTGAACAGGTCGTCGGTGTCCTTCCAGCGCACGATGCCCGACAGCGAGAAGATCAAAAAACCCACCATCGCGCCGATGATCATCGAGTCCAGCCACAGCTGGATGATGAACGCCGCACCGATGGCCACACCGGCGACCACCAGGGTCAGCGGGTTGTATTGCACGCTGACCTGCTCGACCTCTTCGATGCGCGCCAGGTCGTAGTCGCGCTTCTTGCGATAGCTGACGAACACTGCCAGCAGCAGGCCAGCGAGCATGCCGGCCGCCGGGATGGCCATGGCGTGGGTCACATTGACCCCGCTCACGTCCACGCCCGCGCGGGCGACGTTGGCCAGCAGGATCTCGTTGAGGAAGATGTTGCCAAAGCCCACCGGCAGGAACATGTACGGGGTGATCAGGCCGAAGGTGATCACACAGGCGATCAGCCGGCGGTCGATGCGCAGGCGCGTCAGTACATATAAAAGCGGTGGCACCAGCAACGGAATGAAGGCGATGTGGATCGGCAGGATGTTCTGCGACGAAACCGCCACCACCAGCATCAGGCCGATCAGCAGCCATTTGACCTTGCCGCCATCGGCATGCCCCTGACGGTCGATCATCGCCAGGGCGCGATCGGCCAGGGCATGGGCCAGGCCCGACTTGGCGATGGCCACGGCGAAGGCGCCGAGCAGCGCATACGACAACGCCACCGTGGCACCGCCACCCAGGCCACCGTTGAAGGCCTTGAGCGTGCCCTCGATACCCAGGCCACCGACCAGGCCACCGGCCAGGGCGCCGATGATCAGCGCGATGACCACATGCACGCGGGACAGGCTCAGGATCAGCATGAGCCCGACCGCGGCAATCACTGCATTCATGGTGTGCAAACCTCTTTACGACAGACAAAAAGCGAGCGTTCCGGCGACAGCTGCGCGCAGGCAGTGGCCGGACCAGGGGATGTTGTTATGAAGGGCGCACACTCTGAAGCACAGGCCAGCAGAAGTCAAAAGCGTCTGCGCCGCGCATCCTTGTAGGACATAGACGAAAGTAGCGAGTTTAAATTGAACGTTTGAATAAAGAAAAATCCTGCAGCGCCGATACAGCATGCAGCATCAAACCTATTACAAGGGATTTGCCCCAATGCCTGCGCTGCGACAACTCTCCATCCAATGGAAGATCACCCTGCTGGCCGGCCTGTGCCTGGCCAGTATCGTCACCTTGCTGGTCGGCCTTTCGCTGTACCGCATGGACCACAGTTCCGACCTGGTCAAGGCCAGCAGCATGCACATGCTCAGCGAAGCGGCGCAGTCGCGCATCGAATCGCAAGGTGAAGTGCAGGCCCTGAACATCCGCCGCCAGTTCATGGACGCCTACCAGTACGGCGCTGGCTTTGCCCGCCAGGTGCTGTTCCTGCGCGAACAGGCGGAAAAACGTTTCCTCGACGCCTACGACCTGCGCCAGGACATGACCGCCCAGGTGCGTGCTGCGCTGCAGGCCAACCCTGACCTGCTCGGCCTGTCGCTGGTATTCGAGCCCGGCGCACTGGACGGCAAGGACAAGCTGTTCGCCGGCCAGACGGAACTGGGCAGCAACGAGACCGGCCGCTTCGCCCTGTACTGGTCGCAACCGCGCGCCGGCCAGCTGACCTCGATGGCACTGCCCGAGCACGACATGGCCAACACCGAAGTCGGCCCCAGCGGCCAGCCCGCCAACACCTGGTGGGTGTGCCCACGCAGCACCGGCACGGTGTGCGTGGTCGAGCCGTACTTCTACGACATCGACGGCCAGCGCGTGCTGATGACCAGCATCGTGTTCCCGCTCAAGAGCAACGGCAAGGTGATCGCCACCCTGTCCATCGACATCAACCTCAACAGCCTGCAGGCCCTGAGCGAGTCGGCCAGCCGTGGCCTGTACGAAGGCCGCACCACGGTCGGCATCCTCAGCCCGGTCGGCTTGCTGGCCGGCTATAGCGCCGATGCCGGCAAGCTGGCTCAGCGCCTGGACCAGGTCGACAGCGCGCAAGGCGCGGAGCTGGTGCGCAAGCTGGCCGAAGGCAAGTTGCAGATCCTGCATGGTGCGCAGCGCCTGAAAGTGCTGGCCGCCTTCGAGCCGATCCCCGGCGGCAAGCCGTGGGGCGTGCTGCTGGACGTACCGGAAAGCGCCCTGACCGGCCCGGCCGAAACGCTCAAGCAGGAGCTCGACGCCCTCAATACCAGCGGCACCCTGCTGGAGCTGGGCCTGGGCCTGGCCGCCGCCATCGCCGGCCTGCTGCTGGTGTGGCTGATGGCCCGCACCGTGACCAAGCCGATCCTCGGCGTGGCCGCCATGCTCAAGGACATCGCCAGCGGCGAAGGCGACCTGACCCGCCGCCTGCAATACGACAAGCGCGACGAGCTGGGCGAGCTGGCCGGCTGGTTCAACCGCTTCCTCGACAAGCTGCAGCCGACCATCGCCGAAGTGAAGCGCTCGGTGCAGGCCGCCCGTGGCACCGCCGACCAGTCCTCGGCCATCGCCACCCAGACCAGCGCCGGCATGGAGCAGCAGTACCGCCAGGTGGACCAGGTGGCCACCGCCTCCCACGAAATGAGCGCCACCGCCCAGGACGTCGCCCGCAGCGCGGCCCAGGCCGCACAGGCCGCCCGCGACGCCGATCAGGCCACCCGCGAAGGCCTGGCGGTGATCGACCGCACCACCACCAGCATCGACACCCTGGCCGCCGACATGAGCAGCGCCATGGCCGAGGTCGAAGGCCTGGCGCAGAACAGCGAGAAGATCGGCTCGGTACTGGAAGTGATCCGTTCGATCGCCGAGCAGACCAACCTGCTGGCGCTCAACGCTGCCATCGAAGCGGCCCGTGCCGGTGAAGCCGGGCGTGGTTTTGCGGTGGTCGCCGATGAAGTGCGCAACCTCGCCCGCCGTACCCAGGAGTCGGTGGAAGAGACCCGCCAGGTGATCGAGGCGCTACAGGCCGGCACCCGCGATGTAGTCGGCGCCATGAACAGCAGCCACCGCCAGGCTCAGGGCGGTGTCGAGCAGGTCAGCCAGGCGGCCACCGCGTTGCAGCGCATCGGCCAGGCGGTGACGGTGATCACCGACATGAACCTGCAAATCGCCAGCGCTGCCGAAGAGCAGAGCGCGGTGGCCGAAGAGATCAACAGCAACGTCGCCACCATCCGCGACGTCACCGAGTCGCTGTCGGGCCAGGCCAACGAATCGGCGCGGGTCAGCCAGTCGCTGAACAGCCTGGCCAACCAGCAGCAGGGGTTGATGGATCAATTCCGGGTGTAAGCCCAAGGTTTGCGGGCGCACCCTGGTGCGCCCGCAGGCCGGTCCCACGCTACAACTCAACTTTCCCGGTTTTTCCACTGGCCAGAATGCTGTCGAGCAACGCCATGGCACCCTCGACATTCGGCCTGGCCCCCATCGGCAACTTGGACTCGCCAGGCAGCTTGGCGTCCTGATACCCGGACTTCATCACCAGCAGGTGCATCTGGTCGCCATTGAGGTAGATATGGTGCCGCTCGATGGCATAGGCCTGGATCAGGCTCAACGCACCCGCGACCATCGGCGTCGCCGCCGACGTGCCGTTGTAGAAGTCGGTGTAGTCACGGTCTGTTCCGGACTTGTCCTGCAGGTCCTTGTCGTGAATCGCGCCCAAGGTCACGACACTATCGCCCCAGCCGTTGAGCATCCGGTACGGATACTGGAAGTTCGACCACTCGCTAGGCTCGCCAGACCATGACTGGCAAGCGCCAACCACGATGCCACCAGCATCGCCATAGTTCTCAAAGTGGCTCCAAGCCGAAAGGTCGACACCACGCCCCTTGACTGCTCCCACAGCCGGATTATCTGCCCGGTGGCCGTTGCCGGCGGCGCAAACCACCACCGCGCCTCGCGCGTTGAGGTCTCGAACAACTCGCCACCACAACTCAGCGTGAAGGGTCGGCAGCCGAGTACCTGGCATGCCTGTGGCCTCGACCTCCCGGTTGAACGCCACGACATCGCCCGGCAGCACCAGGCGCAGCAATGACTTGAGCGTCTGCGAGTTGGCACTTCGGTTGTGGTAAACGTACAGCTGCGCGGCATGGGCGATACCGGTTGTACCAATGCCGTTGGCCTTCGCAACTAAAAGCCCCGCTGCGGCGGTGCCATGCACCGGATCATCATTGGGCCCGGCCTCGACCACATGAATCTGCGTGACACCAGGCAGGTCCTCGTGATCCTTGCTCAGGCGACCATCGGTCAAGTGGATACGAGCCCCCTTGCCTGCCACCTTCCGCTCCCAGGCCTTGCGAACGTTGAGGCCTTTCGTTGTCTTGCCAGGCTCGTCCAGGTAGGTTTGCAGCGCTTCGAAGTCTGGCGTCGGACGGGCATTTTCATTCGCTCTGTTACCCAGCACCACAACGCCTCCGGTAAACAGGGTCGCCAGGACGCCGGCGCCAGCCAGCGCCCAGGCTGGCGACTCTGCGACCCTCGGCAGAAGCTGCACACTGAGCACATAATCCAGCGAGGCAAGGGTCCTGCCCAAGGCGACAAAGGTATCGTTGAGCATGCTGTCGGGTTGCTCGATACGGTAATACGGCGCCAGTACGGCCAATGCCTGGTCGTCTCGCTCATCGGCGTCGAGCACGGGCTGCCATTTGATTACCTCTCGCAGCTGGGGCCACAGATTCGCCAGACGAGAACCCGACGAAGGCTCCATATCCGCCGCGAATCGTTCTGCGCCACCGTCGGCAAATGTCAACAGCAGCGGGCCCAGTGCAGGGCCGGAATTGATTTCAGGGTTTCCCTGTAGGGCCTCATCCTCCAGAGCCGGCAAGTTGTACCCATTGTTATCGATGCTGCGTTTGCTCCGACTCGGTACAACGCCTAGCGGAACATTATCGAGCAAGCGCCGCTCCACTTCTCCCGCCTTGATATCGAACTTCAATGCAGCGAACGCCTGGCTCCGTTCTCCTGCGCTGTCCAACCAGGTCACCGTTGGTGTTATCGAGTACCTACCGGCTGAGGCCGCCACACTGAACGTGGCGGGGCAACCATGGTCCTCCAACTGACCGCTGCTGGCCGGGCCTGTGACCGTCCTGTCCTCGAGCCGCCGGGGCCGCTCGTCAATGACCGTTCGCAATACGTAACGGATGCTCTTGACCTTGCCAAGATCGGCGCCCACACAACGCACGAACAACAAGCCATCAAATTGAAAGTTGCGGTAATGCACAAAACTTAGATCATCCATCCTTAGAACCTTGTTTTTCCAGTCGAACGAATAGCATGTTCGGGCATGCCGGATGATCGATTCTGGCGAGGCGATGGCATGAGTTGCAGCCTGCAAACTTTCCCAATGAAGCTCAACGTCATGGGTGCTCCCGACCCGGACAGGTCAACAGCCTGAAAGCTGTGCACGGCTCACAGCTCGTCCCTTGGCGAATCGAAACGGCCACCACCGAGCAGACGGTCGAGCAGCACCAGCGCACCATGTACGTTCGGCCGATTTCCCATGGGAAGCACATCACTGTCCGGCAGGGTTGCGTCCTGATAACCCGAGGCCGAGACCAGCAGGTGCATCTGCTCGCCATCCAGGTAGATGTGATGCTGCTCGATGGCATACGACTGGATCAGCGCCAGGGCACCCGCCACCAAAGGCGTCGCGGAGGATGTGCCTGCATAGATGTCGGTGTAGTCCCGGTCATGGCCGGACTTGTCCTGGAGCTCGCCATAGCCAAGGGTGGCGACGCTGTCGCCCCAAGCGTTGAGCATGCGGTGGCGATAATTGAAATTGGAATACTGGTGCGGCTTGCCGTCCCAGGAGTGGCAGGCGCCGACCAGAATGCAGCCGGCATCGCCGTGGTCGTCGAAGTGACGCCAGCGCGCCAGATCGACTCCGTAGCCCCTCACCGTGCCCTTGTCGCTCAAGGTCGCCGAACTGCCGTTGGCGGCGGCATTGACCACCACGGCGCCACGCCGGCTCAGTGCCTGCATCACGTCCCACCATGGCCGGTCATGCAACGACGGCAACACGGTGGACAACACCTGCGGGTTGGCGGTCTGCCGGTTGATCCCGACGATATCGCCAGGCTGCACCTGGCGTAACAACTGCTTGAGCGTCAGCGAATTGCCGGCGGCATCGTCGGCGCGATTGTCATACAGGTACAGTTCGCTGTCATGGGCAATGCCGGTCACCCCAAAGCCATTGCGCGTGGCCAGCATGACCCCTGCCGAGGCCGTACCGTGCTCGGGGTCGTCATTGGGCGTCGAGCTGACAATCTTCAGGCCGGTGTTGCCACGCAAGTCCTCGTGGTTGGGGAACAGCCCGCCGTCGGAAAAATGGATACGCGCGCCCTTCCCCGTCACCTGGCCGGCCCAGGCCCTGCGCACATTAAGGCCCTGCCATCGCGGCCCAGGCTCGTCGAGGTAGGTCTGGCGTGTTTCGAAATCTGGCGTTGGCTGAGCATCTGCATGCGCCTGATTGCCCAGCACCACCGCGCCGCCGGTCACCAGCGTCGCCAGCAACGCCGCCGCGCCCAGCAGCACATTCGGCACTTCAGGCGCAGGCGGCGCCCACTGCAGCGACTCGACACAGTCCAGTGCAGCGAACGTCTTGAGCAGGGCAAGATAAGTATCGCCGGTCATGCTGGCAGGCTGCTCCATCCAGCAATAGGGACGCAGGGCAGCCAGCCGTTCATCAGGCAGCTCCCCAGGCTCAAGCACCGGCCGCAGGACGATGACTGCCGCCAGGTTCGGCCATTGGCGCGACAGAACGCTGTCCGTACCTGGTTGCATGTCTTGTAACAGTTGCTCCAGCCCGGCGTCGCGGAACTTGATCAGCAGAGATGGATAACGCTCACCGGGGCCAGCCTCGGGCAACGGCGGCAAGGCTTGACCATAGGGGTCATCCAGTTGTGCCTTATCGACTTGCTGGGCAACGGCACGTCTGCTGCGTCGGCGCGTGTTGCCCAGCGGCATCTTGTCGAGGATTCGCCTGTCTAGCTCGTCCTCGTGGATATTGATGAAGAATGCGGGCAGATCGATCACACCGTCCGCCCCCACAGGGTGGCCCATCGCCTGCGCCACCTGCTCCAACAAGATGAGCCTTGGGGTGATCCGGTAGCGACCCGCTCGGGCCGAGGTCAGCAGACTGGCCGGGCAACCCTGATCGGCCAAAGAGCCGGTACGAGCATACGACCGCGCCGAAACACCGGTCAGTAACGTCGCGCCCTCGGCCGTCACACGGTGCAGTTCGTAACGAACGCGGGCGACCTTGTCCAGATCCTCGCCCTCACAACGGACATGAATCTTGCCGTCAAAACGGAAGTTGCGGTAATAGACGAAATGCAAAGCCAGGTTCATCGGTTGATCCTTCAACGGGAGGGGGGCAAGCCAGGCACCATTGTTCGCCGACAACAGCCCCAGCCCCAGCCTGCTGGCCTTCCCCGGCAGCCTGCAGGGCTCGTCTACACTTGCCCGCACCAGAGTCAGACAACCAGAGGCGTCGATGAACAAGCTCCCTGTCCTGATGGCTGGTCTGCTCCTGGCCTTCGGCCTGGCCACCGCCGACTCCGCCGCTTCAACCGAACAGCCGACCCCGATCCACTTCGGCGAAATCACCTGGGAAAGCGGCGCACTGACCACCGAGATCCTGCGCCTGATCGTCGAACGTGGTTACGGCTACCCCACCGACACCCTCCCCGGCACCTCGGTGAGCATGGAAGTGGCACTGGCACGCAACGACCTGCAGGTGATCGCCGAGGAATGGGCCGGGCGCAGCCCCGCCTGGGTCAAGGCCGAACAGGCCGGCCAGGTATTCGCCCTGGGCGATACGGTGAAGAACGCCGAGGAAGGCTGGTGGGTGCCGGCCTACGTGATCAAAGGCGACCCCTCACGTGGTCTGAAGCCGTTGGCCCCGGACCTGCGAAATGTTGCCGACCTCAAGCGCTACCCGCAGGTGTTCCGCGACCCTGAGGTGCCAGACAAAGGCCGTTTCCTCAACAGCCCCAGCGGCTGGACCTCCGAGACAGTCAACAGCCAGAAGCTCAAGGCCTATGGCCTGGACACTCTGTACAACAACTTCCGCAGCGGCACCGGCGCAGCCCTCGACGCCGAGATCACCTCGGCGATCCGCCGCGGCCAGCCCGTGCTGTTCTATTACTGGAGCCCGACCCCGCTGATGGGGCGTCATGAACTCGTGCGCCTGGAAGAACCGGCGTTCGACGCGGCGGCCTGGGCCACCCTTACCGATGCCAAAAACCCCAACCCGCAAGGCAGCCGCTCGCTGCCGGCCAAGTTGTCGATCGGCGTCTCCAAGGCCTTCCACGACCAGTACCCCGACCTGGTGACCATGTTCGAAAAAGTCGACCTGCCCATCGACACTCTCAACAAAGCGCTCGCCCACATGAGCGAAACCCGCCAGAAACCACATGAGGCGGCCCTCACCTTCCTACGCCAACACCCCGAGGTATGGAAGGCCTGGCTGCCCGCCGACAAGGCCGCCAAGGTCGGGGCCGGCCTGTGAGCGGCGGCTTCCCCGAAGCCCTGCAATACTCCTTCGCGCCCTCGGTCAACCGCCTGGTCGACTGGCTGGTGCTGCACTACGGCGACCAGTTGCGCGGCGTCTCCGAGCAGTTGCTGCAACTGCTGGTCGCCCTGGAAAGCCTGCTGCGGCTGCTGCCCTGGTGGCTGCTGTTGCTGCTGGTCGGGCTGCTGGCCTGGCACGCCAGCCGCAGCCTGCTGCGCGCCGTGGCCCTGACCGGGCTGCTGGCGCTGATCGGCGTGCTGGGGCTGTGGGACAAGCTGCTGCAGACCCTCGCCCTGGTACTGGTGAGCACCGGCCTGTGCGTGCTGACCGGCGTGCCGCTGGGCATCCTGCTGGCTACCCGCCCGCTGGCCCGGCGCCTGCTGCTGCCGGTGCTCGACGTCATGCAGACCCTGCCCGCCTTCGTCTACCTGATCCCGGTATTGATGCTGTTCGGCCTGGGCAAGGTGCCGGCGGTGTTCGCCACCCTGATCTATGCCCTGCCGCCGCTGGTGCGCCTGACCCAGCTGGGCCTGGCACAGATCGACCCGTCATTGCTGCAGGCCGCTCACGGCCTGGGCGCCGGCCGCTGGCAGCGCTTGCGGCGCATCGCCCTGCCGCTGGCGCTGCCGAGCATCATGGCCGGGCTCAACCAGTCGGTGATGATGGCGCTGTCGATGGTGGTGGTGGCCTCGATGATCGGCGCCCGCGGGCTGGGCGAGGACGTGCTGGCCGGCATCCAGACGCTGAACGTCGGCCAGGGCGTCGAGGCGGGGCTGGCGATAGTCGCCCTGGCGATGGTGATCGACCGGATCAGCCAGGCGTATGGGCGCACTGGGCGCTGAGGCCGCTATTGCAGTATCGTGCGCTCAGCTCACTGCCCAGCACCCCCCCGGAGTTCCCGCGTGTCCCTCAAAGCCCTGCGCACCCTGGTGACCATCGCCCGTCACGGCACCTTCGCCCGCGCCGCCGACCTGCTCAGCCTCACGCCCTCGGCGGTGAGCCTGCACATCAAGACCCTGGAAGACGAACTGCAGGTCACCCTGTTCGACCGCAGCCGCCGGCAGGTCGTGCTGACCGAGGCCGGGCAACTGGCCGTGGCCCGCGCCGAGAGCATCCTCGGCGCCTATGACGAACTGGCCGACACCCTCGCCAGCGGCCCCAGCCTGCGTGGCCGGCTGCGCATCGGCGCGATCCATACCGTACTGGCGCGGCGCCTGCCGCGGGCCTTGGTGTGGATCAAGGCGCACCATCCACAGCTGCATATCAGCGTGGTCTCGGGCATGTCGGCGGAGCTGGCCCGGCGCGTCGAGGACGGCGAACTGGATGCGGCGATCACCACCGAGCCGGTCAGCCCTTACCCGCAGAGCCTGCAATTCACCCCGCTGTTCGAGGACCGCTTCTGGGCCATCGCCAGCCCCGAGCTGGCCGGGCAAAGCGTGCCGGCGCTGCTCGCCAGCCAGCCGTTCCTGCGCTTCGACAAGCGCGCCTGGGCCGGCCGGCAGATCGAACAAGAGCTGCGCCGCCAGCGCCTGCAGGTCAGCGAACAGATGGAGCTGGACAGCCAGGAGGCCCTGGCACGCATGGCGGCCATGGGCCTGGGGGTGGCGGTCATCCCCATGAGCGACGACGACCTCGAACGCCTGCCGCCGGCCAGTGTGCAGCCGTTTGGCGAACCACAGCTGACCCGGCGCGTGGTGTTGCTGGAGCATGAAAAGAGCCAGCGGCGGCATTTGAGTGCGGTGTTGAAGACAGCCCTGGAGGTTTGAGCGAGGCGTAGTGGGCTTGCCCCGTGATCATGCCAGACCCCGTTGCGGGTCAATCGCGGGGCAAGCCCGCTCCCACAGGGGCCGTGCATTCCCCGGCATTGCACAGTACCTGTGGGAGCGGCGGTTCGCCGCCGCGATTTACCCGCGAAGATGACACCTCGGTGCCTGGCACAGGCTAAGCCCGTGTACAAGGGTGAACCCGCTTCCACAGGGCTCGCGCAGTTGCTCCCACGCCGTCAGGCTTGATGCAGTTTTTCTCAACAGTCACTAAAGAAAACAGCGTTTTTTCTGTTCGCTCCCCTCCGCTACCCTGTGCCGGTACCCGACCACGGATTGCCGACCATGCTCCACCTGCTGCTGACCACCCTCGTCCCGATCATCCTGCTCATCGCCCTGGGCACCTGGCTGCGGGTGCGTGGTTTTCTCGCCGAAACCTTCTGGCCCGGCGCCGAGCGCCTGAGCTATTACGTGCTGCTGCCGTCGCTGTTCCTGCACGGCCTGGCCACCGCCAACCTCGACGGCGTGCCGATACTGGGCATGGTCGGCGTGCTGATGCTCTCGACCCTGCTCGGCGCCCTGCTGCTGGTGCTGTACCAGGGTGCAGCCAGCCATGACGGCGCCGACTTCACCTCGGTGTTCCAGGGCGGCGTGCGCTTCAACAACTACATCGGCGCCACACTGGCCGCCGGGATCTACGGCAGTGCCGGGATCGCCCTGGCGGCGGTGGCCAACGCCGCCATCGTGCCGCTGGTCAACCTGCTCTGTGTGCTGGTGTTTGCCCGCTTCAGCGCCCGCCACAGCTCGCCGGCCACGGTGCTCAAGGCAATCTTCGCCAACCCCTTGATCATCGGCTGCGCCGGTGGCCTGCTGCTGCGGGTGAGTGGCCTGGGTTTGCCGGCGGGGCTGGAGCCGACGGTCAAGGCGCTCGGCCAGGCCGCCCTGCCGCTGGGCCTTTTGTGCGTCGGCGCGGCCCTGGGCGGCGCACGCCTGGGCCAGCAGGTGAAGCCTTTGCTGGCGGCCTCGCTGTTCAAGTTCCTGGTCATGCCGCTGACCACCTGGGGCCTGTGCCGGCTGCTCGGCCTCGGCGGCCAGGCGGCGGTGGTGGCGGTGCTGTTCCAGGCCCTGCCGACCGCCTCGTCGTCCTATGTGATGGCCCGGCAGATGGGCGGCAACGCGCCGCTGATGGCCACCATCATCGCCCTGCAGACCATGGCCGCCGCCCTTACCCTGCCGCTGGTGCTGAGCCTGACGCTGAGTTGAATCCGCCCGGCTAGACTGTGATCAGCCCCACTACTCGGAACCTCGACCATGCGCCTTTCGTGGATGCTGTTCGGCTTGTCGCTAACCCTGCTTGCAGGCCCGCTCACCGCCGCCGACAGCCAAAAGGCCGCCGTCGCCGACAGCCAAAAGGCCGCCGTCGCCGAAGACAAGGCGCAAGTGCTGGAGGAAAAGGTGGTGGAGGACGCGCCGCCACCGAAAAAAGCCGAAACCATCACCCCCACCGAAGTGCAGGCGGTCGACCCGGCCGGCCAGGCACCGATGGACGACAGCATCACCTGCCTGGCCCGCACCATCTACTGGGAAGCCAAGGGCGCCGACAGCGAGGACATGAGCGCGGTGGCCAGCGTGGTGCTCAACCGCCTGGGCCATGACGGTTTCCCCAACACCATCTGCGGCGTGGTCAAGCAAGGGGTGGAGAGCAAGAGCTGCCAGTTCTCCTGGTGGTGCGACGGGCGCCCCGACCAGGTGGAAGAGGAGGAACGCTACGCGGTGGCCAAGGAGATCGCGCGCAAGGCCCTGAACCAGCAGCTCAAGGACCCTACGGACGGTGCGCTGTACTTCCATGACCGCACCGTCCACCCCGACTGGGCCAAGACTTACCGGCAGACGGCACAAACCACCCATTTCCTGTTCTACAAGCCGAACCAGGCGCTGGCGCGTTGAGGGTACGGCGCCGGGTGTAGCATGGATTGCACTTTTGCGCCGGCAGGCGGTCTACCCACCCCTACACCGCATCACAACGAATGACCAAGGGTTCACAGCCCTGCACATCGCTGGGCCAAAAGCCCTGTGCTTGTGTAGGATGGGCAGCGCACAAGCAGACGCTGCCAGTACAGGGAGATCCACATGCGCGTCCCATCCGTTGCCTGCTTCTTCGGCCTGTCGCTGGGCCTGCTCGCCTCGACCGGCGCCCAGGCCATGAGCGGCGAAGAAGCGCAACTGATCGATACGATCAACGTCTACCGCAGCCAGTCCCAGCACTGTGGCGGCGGGGCCTCGCTGGAGTTGCCACCGCTCAACAGCGACACCCGCCTGGCGCTTTCGCCCGAAGGCACCCGTGACCTGCAGCAGGCCATGAGCCGCGCCGCCTACCCCATGGTCAACGTACAGGCCATCAGCCTGTCCGGGCCGCGCGATGCGAAAGCGGCGATGAAGGCCATCGAAGAGAGCTTCTGCCAGGTGGTGCTCGACCCGCAGTTCATCGACATCGGCGTCAGCCAGGAGGGCCGCGACTGGCGCATCGTGCTCGCCCGGCCGCTGCTCAGCGGGCGCCTGGGCGACTGGCAGGCCGAGGGGCAGAAGCTGCTGCAGGAGATCAACGCTGCCCGCGGCGTGCCGCGCCAGTGCGGTGGCCAGCCCTTCCCCGCCGCCAAGCCGCTGAGCTGGAACAGCGTGCTGGCAGGCGTCGCCGCCAACCACTCGCGCAACATGGCCAACCAGAATTTCTTCGATCACATCGACCGCGACGGTCGCACCCCAGATGACCGCGCCGACCTGGCCGACTACAACTATCAGCAGCTTGGCGAAAACATCGCCGCCGGGAGCGATACCGCACGCAAGGTGGTCGATGGCTGGCTGGCCAGCCCCGGGCATTGCGCCACCCTGATGAACCCGGACTACCGCGACCTCGGCGCCGCCTACGCGACAGACCCGAAAAGCGACGCAGGGATCTACTGGACCGGGATGTTCGGTACGCCTCGCTAGGGCAATGACAGGTGGCGGCGCCTGTCAGGGCACAAGAAACGCCACCACCTGCTCCGCCGCCGCTGCCGGATCTTCCTGCATGAAGCAATGCCCACCCGCCACCTGCTGCGCACTCACCTGGCTGTTCAGCCTGGCCAGGCGCTGTACCGAGTGGGGCACGAACGGATACGTGTGTTCACCGTAGAGGACACGCGTGGGTGTGGAGATGGCCAGCAATTGCTGCCACATGCGCGCAGGGAATGAACTGAAGATTTCCACCTCGCGGCTGGGCCGGCACTTGAGCACCACGGCTTCGCCGCAATCGCCGATGGCATGTTCCACATAGGCGTGCAGCGCGGTTTCGCTCCAGCCCTTGAAGATACCGCGCCCCTGCAGCGCGGCCAGCGCGGCCTGGCGATCCGGCCAGTGGCTGCGACGGGTCGCGGCCTTGCGCGCCAGGGCGTGGCGCCGGTGCAGGCCGACCAGCGCGGCGGCGCCCATCACCCCCAACATACGCCGGCTGAACAGCACCGGGTCGAGCAGCACCGCACGCTGGAACAGTTGCGGTTGGCCGGCCAGGATCAGGCCGGTGAGCACCCCGCCGAAACTGTGGCCGACCGCAAAGCGAGGCACGTCGCCGTACTCGCCACGCCCGGCCTCGAAAGCTTCCACCGCCAGCGCCGCCGTGCGGTTCCAGCCAACGAAGTTGCCGCCGTGATCACTGTCGCCATGGCCCTGCACATCGCTCAGCCACAGGTCGAAGTGCTCCGCCAGGCGCAGCAGCATGGGCTGGTAGGCCAGGCAGCAGAAACCGTTGCCGTGCAGGAAATGCAGCAATGGCCGGCCACTGGGCGGCATGCGCCAGCCACGCAGGGTGAAGCCTTCGGCGCATTCATGGGACCAGGGAATCAACTCCATCTGTTTACTGCACTCGTCGGTTCTAGGAAAACGACGATTCTACAAACAACAGCGGATACAGCGAAATCACCAGCAGCACGGCCATCAGGACATTGAACAGCACCACCGCACGCGGATTGCGCAACAGATTGCGCAAGGCGCTGCCGAACATCACCCAGACCCCGACACTGGGCAGGTTGACCAGGCCGAACACAGCGGCGATGACGATCACATTGAACACATAGCCTTGGGCCGGGGTGTAGGTGGTGATCGCCCCCACCGCCATCACCCAGGCCTTGGGGTTGACCCACTGGAAGGCTGCTGCGCCCCAGAACCCAAGCGGCTTGCGGCTGCCGGCAGTGTCACCGGACATCGGCCCGGAGGTGGCGATCTTCCACGCCAGGTACAGCAGATAGGCGGCGCCAGCATAGCGCAGGATGCTGTACAGCGGCGGCCAGGCCTTGAACACCTCGCCCAGCCCCAGGCCCACCGCCAGTACCATCACCATGAAGCCGATGCTGATGCCCAGCGCATGGGGGATGCTGCGGCGCACCCCGAAGTTGACCCCCGAGGCCAGCAACATGGTGTTGTTGGGGCCGGGGGTGATGGAGGATACGAAGGCGAACAGCACGAAGGCGCTGAGCAGATCGAGCGAGGCAAGCATGGCGGCAGTCTTCCGGGTTTCTCGTTATGTGTTGCCACACAGTAACGGAGCCGCCTGGCGACCGACCGGTACAGTTAAGCAAAATTGCATGAATACACTCTACTGGACTGGTCATATCGCTTCTGTGCCCTCGGGCCAGTACGATGGCGCCAGCCCCTACACAAGGAAGCCCGACCATGAGCCTGACCATTCGCCCTGCAGTACGCAGTGACGCCGCGCAAATCCTCGCCTTCATCACCGAGCTGGCCGACTACGAGCGCGCCCGCCATGAAGTGGTGGCCAGCCTCGCCGATATCGAGCACAGCCTGTTCGACCCAGGCAGCACCGTGCGCAGCCTGATCTGCGAGCGCGACGGTCAGGCCATCGGGTTTGCCGTGTATTTCTACAGCTACTCCACCTGGCTGGGGCGCAACGGCATCTACCTTGAAGACCTGTACGTCACCCCGCAGCAACGCGGTGACGGCGCCGGGCGCACGCTGCTGCGCCATATCGCCCGGGAAGCGCTGGCGAACAACTGCGGGCGCCTTGAGTGGAGCGTGCTGGACTGGAACGAGCCAGCGATTGGCTTTTACCAGTCACTGGGCGCCGAGCCGCAGGATGAGTGGATTCGCTATCGCCTGGACGGCGAGCGCCTTCGCCATTTCGCCGAGGGCTGAAACGCCCCCAGGGTCTTAGGGTTTGTACGAAAAGTCGCCGAGCGGCGATCAGGCAAGGCGAAAACAGGCGAGGAACGGCCGAGGTCGCGTTCGACCGGAGTCACGCTCGACTTTACGGGTTGTCAATGAGCATTCCGACCGGACTGGCGCACCGGCCTGTTTTCAACGCAGCATGACCGTCGCGCAGGCACTTTTCGTACAAAGCCTAGTAACTTTTCAACAGTCAGCGTCCAGGGCCAGCGCTTTCCAACTTGCCTTGCGCTTGCGCTCGACCAATGCAGTCAATGCTTTACCACTAGGTTCACCTTTGGCCGTAAATTTAACAGGAGCCAGTATAAATAGATTCACTTTTTCATCTTCAGGAATATCTTCTTGATCTCCCTCTTTATTCCAGGGTTTATCCACAACTAAAAGAGCATCTACTGATTCAGGCCAGGATAAATCTGCATAGGCCGGATCACTTCTCAGCAACAGGCATCCCTCCTGAAGCGGCTCGCACTCAAGCGTCTGTATTCCAAGACGCTCCAACATCTGCACAGGGAAACGCCACGGCCCCTGTGCCGGCCACTCCTTGCGGGGAAGAGGCCAGTCACCCGGCAAGCAGATGAACAATTCTGTCATCGGCACTTTATTATAAAGTCCGGCAGTAAAAAGCAGCTTGTAGTCAACCTTACCGTTGAGCAAGCTGATATGTAATGACGTATCAGGCACCTCAATGGAGGGACTAAATACCGCCGGCAAAACCCAGCCCGCGGTATTGTGCACAAACGTAACAATAGACTGCCCGGCGCCTTCTGCATCGGCAACATCAACGTCCGAGATGCTGCGTCCACCCCGGGCCTCCAGTTGCCTAGCGACGGCCTGCTGATTCCATCCCCGGGCAGCATCTAAAGCGCTGTCGTTATATCGTAAGTGCAGACGATTGATTTCAGCTCCTTTTGTCAGAAGAAGCGCAACCACATGTTCATGCCCTGACAGGGCGGCGGCATACAAAGGAGTGCAAACACTCAGTGGCAGACCATCGACCGCAGCCCCCGCGTTTAGGAGACATGCACAGGTTTCCAGATGGCCTTCACCGGCCGCCAGTTCCAAAGCAGTACTATACCCCGCCCTAATGTATACCCGGTTCGGCTCCAACCCCAACTCAAGCAACAGCTGGCAGACCTCGGTTTGCCCCGCTCGAGCAGCCATGTGTAGCAAGCTTTCTTCTGTCACATCGCCATACCGAGATAATGCAAGCAGATCCGGATACTCTTGCGCGAAGGCAAGCAGCCCTTCTGGCCTACCTTCCTCAACGTCGTCGTAAAGTTGGTCCAGTTTTGTTTCGTGTTTCTCGTAAAGCCGCTGCCAGTCGTCCATTAGATGAAAGTCCCTTGCTGGTATTCCAATCCCATTCGTTTCAATTCTTTCTCCACCGCACTCAGGCCTTTGGCATCGGCCCTCTGTAGTCGCACATAAACTCTCCTGGCAGACTCGACGTTATGGGTTTTACCTCCGTTACGCGCCCAAGTAAAGTTACGCAGATCGGTATTTACGTCAATATTATGCTTAACCATGATAGCCTGCGATTTAAGTATGTAATCTCGATTTTTCTGCTTCCAGTTACGTGGTGCATTTTCCCGAACAATATGATGACGGTGAGGGTTTTTCATACTCTTAGGCGCATGGCCCATTTTCTTTTTGTCCGCCGCACTCAGTCGGCAAATTGCAAGCCCCAACGGGTCTATCCACTCGATGGGGTTCGGAGCATAAGCAAACAGATTGAGGCCGCCAGCATAACTGATCGGGTCCTCACTTATGAATCGGCCGACCCTTGGGTCAAAATAGCGGTATCGATTGTAATGCAGCCCCGTCTCATGGTCATGGTATTGCCCCTGGAAGCGGATCGGGTTGCTCAGGCCATGCTGTTTGGCACATTCCGAGCGCTCTTCTCGAACCACACCCCAGGCGTTGTACTGCCCTGCCCAGGCGATATTGCCATGCTCATCGGTCAGTTCCACCGGCGTACCGAGGTGGTCGCACTGATACCAGGCAATGGCGTCGAACGCCTGCGGCTTCACCTCGGTGTGCCACAGCGGATCATGATCGAAATCGTATTCGCGCTGGCTCCAATCCGGCTGCTTGTGCAGGCGGATCGGGCTTTTGCGCAAGGCCTGAGCCACCGGCACGAAGCTGTCCGGTTCATACAGGTAATGCACCGTGCGCCCGGTGTCGCCTTCATCGAGAGGCGGTGAGCTTTCCCAGGCCAGGGTGTCGCCATCCCAGCCAAACAGGGTGAAACCGCAGCTGAATTCACGCTGGCGTTTCGCCCGCTCCAGCTGGTTCCAGCCGGTCCCCGCTTCCGGGCGATCCCAGAAATGCGCCACCGAATGTTTGTGCAGGCGACGGCCCAGGGCGTCGTAGCTGTAGTCGACCTTGAGCTTATCGTCGTTGTAGCTGGCCAGACGGTCGAACAGGTCCCAGGTGAAGTGGGCGCGGGCGCCGTTGTGCAGTCGGTGGATCAGGTTGCCGCGTTCGTCGTATTTGTAGTGGGTCCCGGCGTACTCGCGCAGCAGGTTGTCCATCAGCTTGTTGCGACGCGGGTCCGCTTCCAGAGGGCGGTTCAGCTCCTGGGTTTTCTGATCCAGCAGGTTACCCGCCGGGTCGAAGGCGAAAGTCTCCACGCCAAGACGGCTAGTGGCCTGCAACAGGCGGCCGACCGGGTCGTACTGATACTCCAGTTGGCCACGGCGGCTGTCGTGGATATTGGTCAGTTGGCCGGCGGCATCGTAGCGGTACTGACGTTTGAGCAACGTGGACCGGCCGTCATGGCTACCCAGCAGTTGCTCCTGCAAACGGCCGGCCGGGTCCCAGGCCTGAGTCTGCATCAGCTTGTTGCCCTGGTGGCGCACCACCTCGCGGTGCAGGTCGTCGCGCTCGTAGGCCAGCATCTCGTGCTGGTCGAGGGTCATGCCGAGGAGATGCCCGCTGCCATAGGTCAGCCAGCTGACCTTGTGGCCGTCTGGGCGAATGGTCGACACCCGCTGGTTAAGGACGTCGTACTCGTGCTGCCACACCGCGACCATCGGTGTGCCAGTGGCCAAGTAGTGCTGGTGCTCGCGGGTCAGGTTACCGGCCTCGTCGAAAAACCATTGCAGCTTACTGGCGGCGTTCACCGCCTGGATCATCTGGCCATTGCGATCATAGGCAAAGGTTTCTGTCTGGCTCTGGTCGCCCAGGCAGGCGGTGCGCTCGGCCAGGCGCCCCATGCGGTCGAAACGCAGTTCTATGCGCCGCTGACCAACCTGGGTGCTCGCCAACCGACCGCTGTACGGGTCGTATTGGTAACGAGTCACCAAACCATCGAAACCGGTTTCTTGCAGCAAGCGCCCGACAGGGTCGTAGAGGAAGTCGGCCTTGCTCTCGTTTTCGTTTTCCAGGCGGGTCAAGCGGCCGAGCTTGTCCCAGCGGTAGCGCAAAGTGTGCTCGTTGGCATCGACGCGCTCGGCGAGCAAGCCGGCGACGCTGTAAGTCCAGGTAGTGCAACGGTCGAGGGCGTCGACATGGGCGAGCAAGCGGCCTTCGGCATCGTAGTTGAAGCGTTCCTCGGTCTTGTCTGGATTTATGACCTTGGCCAGTTGCCCTGCCGTGTACTCATAGACGGTCTTGTTACCGGCAGCATCGGCGAACTCGCTCAGTTGGCCGAACGCGTTGTACACCCAGCTGCTGGTCTTGCCGGAGCAGTCGGTGTATTCAAGCAGTTGACCTGCGTCGTTGTAGGCAACCTTCTTCTCGTTACCCAGCGCGTCCTTGATCGCCTTGACCAACCCGGCCGGGGTGTAGGCGAACTCGGTCTTGTTGCCCAGCGGATCAACCATTTCGACCAGGTTGCCGCGCTCGTCATAGTCACGTAGCCACAAGCCACCCTCGGCGTCGCGGATCTTGATCAGTTGGTCTTGATCATCGTAGGCGTAATGCTCAACGCTGTGATCCGGGCGGATATGCTTGAGCAGGTTGCTGCGCTCATCGTACGCATAGCGGTCCTGGCTGCCGTCGGGGTGAACGTGGCGGATGACGTTCTTGCGCACATCACGGAACAGCCATTCATCCTGACCGTCCGGGTACTTGATGCGGTAGGTGTAACCCTGCTGATCGTAGTAGTGCCAGGTCTCCTGGCCATGGGCATCAGTGACGTAGGTCAGGCGGATGCGCTCATCCCATTCCAGACGCGTTTCATAGCTGCCATCGTCGGCCCATTCGCGGATGGCCTTGGCGTGCGGACCGCTGCCGTCCCATTCGAGGTTGAAGCCACGGTCAGTCCTGTCGGTGTAACGGGTGATCAGGTGATTCTGGTAGGCGTAGCGCCAGGCCGCACCGTGTTCGTCCTGGGCAGCGATCAGATCGCCCTGGTCGTCGTAATGGTAAGCACAGAGCTGACGCAGCGGCTTGCCATCGACCACCTGCCACAGGCCTTGGAGGTGGCCGTGGTCATCGAGCAACGTACCCAGTTGCAGGTGGACTTTGGTCGGGTCGTCATCCTGATAGGTATTGATGTCCGACAGGATCGGCCGGTCGTGGTGACGGTGTTCATAGTGCAGCATCGCCCCCGCGCCGCTGCGCAGTTGGATATGCGTCAGGTAGAAACGGTCGCCATGACGTGCGTAGGTCTCGCGACGGTCCAGGCCACGCAGCAGTACCAGTTGCTGTTCGCCGGTACGCACCAGGGTGAAGTACTCCACCGCGTCATGGTGCGGCTTGCCCTGCTTGGGCAGCGGGTAGCTATGGCTGCGGCCGTCGTAGTCATGGAACACCACGCCCTTGTCGAGTACATCGATGCAAGTGGTGAACTCGGTGAGCCAGCGGGCGCCGAGGATCCCCTCATCCAGCTTGTCCAGCCGGGAATTGTAGGTTCGTGTCCATTCGACCGGGAAAGGTCCGGGCAAGTTGAAATCGGTATGCGACAGCGTTTCGCTGCCGAGGGCGAAGCTGATTTGGTTGTTGGTATTGCAGAGCGCTTTGTTCTTGCAGCAGTTCGGCGCGCTTTCCGCCGGCGTCTGGTTCTTGATCGACTCGTTCCGCCCCTCCGCTGACTGGTGCTTGGCCTCGGCGACTTTGTCCTGCTTGACCACCGTGGGCATAGCCTTGGGATTGCGGTGGTGCCACTTCGTACTGCTGTCATGCAGCATCACCAGCAGGCTCTTGATCGAGTCCTTGTTGTCCGCGTTGGCCAAGCTCATCAGCTTGCCGCTCATCTGCGGCGCGAGCTTGCGGAACTGCTGGGTGCTCTTGAGCACGTCGTTCTGCACCGACGTGGGCACGGCGTTGCTCAGCAGCGTGTTGGCTGCGCCCTTGCCCATTGCCGAGTAGGCATTGCTCAGCGCGCCGAATGCGTTCTCGAAGGCCACCGACGGGTCGGACTTCCAGGTCTCGCTGACCTTCTGCGCCATCTGCGTGGCCTTGTCCAGGTCGCCCTTGCTGTCGAGCTTGCCGAGGACGATGGCGTCGATGGCATCGGCGGTGTTGAGGATCAGCCTCTCGCCGGTCTTGGCGGCATCGCCGAGGATGCTGTCGAGCTGGCCCTGGGCGTCGACCAGGAAGGTGTCCAGTTCACCGAGCAGGTCTGCGTTGAGGTGGCCGACGATGATCTCGACCAGCGCGTCGCCGAGGATCTCCTTGCCCTCCTGGCGGGCCAGGGTCAGCATCGGCCGCAGCCCTTTGCGCGCGGCGGCCATGGTCGGCGGGGCGGGGATCACGCCGATCAGGTTGATGCCCAGGCTCACCCAATCCCACGGGTCGGGTTCCTTGGCACTGGCCAGGCTGACGATATCGCCCACCGCATCCACCAGGGCGATGATGTTGCCGATCACCGGCAACACCTCGGCGGTGTCCTTGAGCCGTTCGAGGTTGACGTACCCGCCGCTGATCTCGCGCAGCCAGGCGTCGAACACGGCGGCGCCGCGGCTGACGTCGGTCATGCCGATCTGGTCGAGGGGGACGACCGCCGCCTGGGCTGGACGTGGTTTTTCAGAGGTATCGGCGGTCATGACATCAGTTCACTTGGCAGAAGATCGGTGACGGTGTTCAGGCTCGGGGCCTTGAAAGCGGGGAGCTTGGGCATCGCCGGCAGCTTGGGCAGGCTTGGCAGGCTGGCCATGGCGCCGGAGGCGGCCGGCAGCGCCGAGCTGGCGGTGCTGGCCAGCTGCGGCAGGCCGGCGACGCCGCCTTTCAATGCGCCCTGTACCTGTTGCGCGGTCTGCAGGGCGCCCTGCCCGGTCTTGAGCAGGCTCATACCGGTCTTGGCCGCGTCCATGCCGCTGCCGGCCAGTTGCTTGGCCTTGTCGAACAGGCCGCCCTCGCCCTTGGGCAGCGGCAGCTTCTCGACCAGCGACTCCAGCTGGCTCGTCAGGCTGTTGGGGTCTGGGGCCTGCACCGGCCACTCGACCTCGCCGATGTAGCTGCTCGGCGCCCAGGGCGGCGAGGGATCGCGGCCGAAGTTGACCCAGGC
>NZ_JBMOWQ010000250.1:0-25366 GCF_049310485.1 Pseudomonas sp. GZD-209 | reverse complement strand
GCCCGCTCCCACGAAGATCGAGATCTGGCGTGGGAGCGGGCTTGCCCCGCGATGACATCAGTGCATCACTCCAGCGCCGCCGCCGGCCCGAAGAACTCATAACGGCTCTGCCCTTCCGGCACACCGATCGCCTTGAGCTGACGCTTGATCGCTGCCATGAAGCCCTTCGGCCCCAGGAAGTAGGCATCCACATCACGTTCGCGCGGCAGCCACTCGGCCAACAGCTCCTGGCTCAGCAGGCCCACGGCATCAGCCGCCTGGCTACCGTCATCCTCGGCGTAGCAGTAAAAGCGCTTGAGCTGCGGATGACGCGCAACCAGGCCGTCAATCCAGTCGGCAAAGGCATGCACCGCACCATTGCGTGCGCAGTGGATGAAATGCACCGGGCGCTGGGTTTTCAACGCAGCCTCGAGCATGGCCAAGGTCGGAGTGATGCCCACGCCGCCGCTGATCAGCACCAGCGGCTTGTCGCTGGCCGCCAGGGTGAAGTCGCCGGCCGGCGGGAACAACTGCAGGGTGTCGCCCACCATCAGCCCGTCATGCAGGTAGTTGGACACCTTGCCGCCCGCTTCGCGCTTGACGCTGATGCGGTACTGTTCGCCGTCGCACAGGGCCGACAGCGAATAGTTGCGACGCTGCTCCTGGCCATCGATGAACAGCTGCAGGCCGATGTACTGGCCCGGCTCGGCCTTGAGCACCGGTTTGCCATCCACCGGGGCGAAGTAGAACGAGACGATCTCGCTGCTTTCCTGCTCGCGGCGCACCAGGCGGAACTCGCGGGCACCACGCCAGCCGCCGGCGGCTTCTTCCTTCTGTTTGTACAGGCCCTCTTCGGCGCCGATCAGGATGTCGGCCAGCTGGCCGTAGGCGGCGCCCCAGGCGGCGATCACTTCAGGGGTGGCGATCTCCTTGCCCAACACTTCCTCGATGGCGCGCAACAGGCAGCTGCCGACGATCGGATAGTGCTCGGGGAGGATCTGCAGGGCCACATGCTTGTTGATGATCTGGCCGACCAGGCCACCAAGCTGTTCAAGCTGGTCGATGTGGCGGGCGTACATCAGCACGCCATTGGCCAGGGCACGGGGCTGGTCGCCGCTGGCCTGGTGAGCCTGGTTGAACAGCGGACGCACCTCGGGGAACTCGCTGAGCATCATCTTGTAGAAGTGGGTGGTCAGCGCTTCGCCGCCGCTTTCCAGCAGAGGAACAGTGGCTTTGATGATTGCACGTTGTTCGGCATTGAGCATTGCTGCAACTCCTGAGCCTTTGGCTTCGAATGGTTGCCTTTGACTTATCAGCAATCGTGCCAACTTTAAAAGCCAATAAAATCAGGCCCTTGAGCATATAAGTGTCAAAAAGACACACTCAGGCGTATAGTCATTTCGACCAAATGGAGTCCATATGACTGCAAAACCCCTGCTCACCGCCCTCCTCCCCCTGGTCAGCGACCTGTCCTGCGACCTGCCCGACCAGGAGCGCTATCGCCGCCTGCTTCAGGCCATGCGCGGCCTGTTGCCGTGCGACGCTGCGGCGCTGCTGCGCCTGGATGGCGAATGGCTGGTGCCGCTGGCGGTGGATGGCTTGTCGCCCGACACCCTCGGCCGGCGCTTTCGGGTCAGCGAGCACCCACGCTTCCAGGCCCTGCTCAGCCGCCCCGAGCCGACCCGCTTCCCCAGCGACAGCCCGCTGCCCGACCCCTACGACGGCCTGGTCGATGCCGAACATGTCGACCTCGAAGTACACGACTGCATGGGCTGCCCGCTGATGGTCGACGAGCAGCCCTGGGGCCTACTGACCCTCGACGCCCTCACCGCCGGGCAGTTCCAGAGCCTGGAGCTGGACGCGCTGCAGGCCTTCGCCAGCCTGGCTGCCGCCACCGTCACCGTGGCCGAGCGCATCGAGCACCTGGCCCTGCGCGCCGAGGATGAACACCAGCGCGCCGAGGTGTACCGCCAGGCCAGCGGCCAGGACCGGGAACTGATCGGCCAGAGCAAGGCGCACAAGCGCCTGGTCGAAGAAATCCGCCTGGTCGGCGGCAGCGACCTGACCGTGCTGATCACCGGCGAAACCGGCGTGGGCAAGGAACTGGTGGCCCAGGCCCTGCACCGCGCCAGCAAGCGCGCCGACAAGCCTTTGATCAGCCTCAATTGCGCCGCCCTGCCCGACACCCTGGTGGAGAGCGAGCTGTTCGGCCACGTGCGCGGCGCGTTCACCGGCGCCCACGGCGAGCGGCGCGGCAAGTTCGAACTGGCCAACGGCGGCACGCTGTTCCTCGACGAAGTCGGCGAACTGCCCCTGGCGGTGCAGGCCAAGCTGCTGCGGGTGTTGCAGAGCGGCCAGTTGCAGCGCCTGGGCTCGGACCGCGATCACCAGGTGGACGTGCGCCTGATCGCCGCCACCAACCGCGACCTGGCCGAAGAGGTACGCAACGGCCACTACCGAGCCGACTTCTACCACCGGCTCAGCGTGTACCCGTTGCAGGTGCCGCCGCTGCGCGAGCGCGGCCGTGATGTGCTGTTGCTGGCGGGGTATTTCCTCGAGCAGAACCGTTCGCGCCTGGGCCTGGGCAGTTTGCGCCTGTCCGCCGAGGCTCAGGCCGCGCTCGAAACCTACGACTGGCCAGGCAATGTGCGAGAGCTGGAGCACCTGATCGGGCGATCGGCGTTGAAGGCCCTCGGGCGGCATGCACAGCGTCCGCGCATCCTGACCTTGAGCAGCGATGACCTGGACCTGCGCCCAGCCGCCTTGCCCGGCACTGTGGCGCAGGTAGCGCCCCCCCTGGCCACCGGCGTGCCGGACGGCGGCCTGCGCGAAGCGCTGGATGCTTATCAACGGCAACTGATCGAGGCCTGCCTGCAACGGCATCAAGATAACTGGGCGGCGGCAGCCCGCGAACTGGGGCTGGACCGCGCCAACCTCAATCGGCTGGCCAAGCGCCTGGGGCTGCGATAAGCAGTACTTGTTCCACTGCTGATTCGAGCACAGGCGTCAACCGCGTCGGCACAGCTAATGACCTTGCCTTCGTCCCAGGACCTTGCTCCCACGCGTCGGCTGTGGTCAACGGGTATAGGTAAAGGTATCTAAGTTGATGGTATCGACGACCTCGATCTCTATCGCCTTGATCTTGGGAGACGAATGCGTGCTGGATGAAATCCATTGATTCGCCGTGTTGCCTTGAGCAACCTTCGTCTCGAGCAGAACGCCGCCGGCACTGAGGAAACGTGCAGTGCCAGCGGCATGAGCAGCAAACCAAGCGAATCTCACTGCGCTGTATTCATGCCCGAGAATCAACCTGACGACCATGCGTTTGTTTGGAAGGACGCCCCCGCCCGGTACTCGATTGATCGTCAGCCCCATACCGCCGCCATAATTCGGAACATCGGGAATTTTCTCGATCGCTGAATAAGACGTACCAGGTGCCTGACTACTGATTATCTGAATATCCATGCTCGGCGCCGGCATCTGCGCCCCCACGTTGGAGATGGTTCGAGCGGTTGCCTTTTCAAAGTCTTCACCAAGCGCCACTCTGACCACACGGTACGCTGCAATCGGGAACGCGACCTTGTTCAGCCCAGGGGCCCAGCCAACGCGCAGCGTGATACTGAGTTGCGATCCGGTTTTCAGGCTGAGCAGTCTAGACAGCTCTACGGAGGTCTGTTGTTCACCTATCCCACTCACGGGGTAGTCCTGCCAAAGCGGGTGGTTCCAACTGGCGCTCGAACCATTCTCCAAGATTCCCTCGAAACTCAGGCTCATGGTCTGCCCCACAGCCATGAATGGCCATTGCGCCACGGTCAGGGTCGCGTCTCTGCTCAGTCCGCCTACATCAAGTTCACCCCTCACGGCCTCAACGATCACTGGCGCATGCCGCAAGGGATCCAGCCGAGGAGCATTCACCTTGATAGGCAACACACCTGATAAGTCAGTGATACCTCCATGGGTCACACGATAGAGCACAGCGATCTCGCGGCCGATACTGGCGACGATGTCCGCCCTGTTTACCTGAACCGAGACTGTTCCGCTGCCATTACCAGGAACTGCCGGGTAGCGTGTGCTATTCCACTCCAACACGATCTGGTGCGTAGTTTCCATCGGTGTATAGGTGATATCCACATTCACCTCTTCGCCTTCTATCGGCACCAGCTCATTGCCTGGTGCCTCTCGCACACTGGGTGCAGGCAAGGTCAGATGCGCATCCCCTACGGTGAACAGCAGCGGCGGCGAAGTGAAGGTCTTGCCGTTGCGAGTAACGGCGTACGTAACCTGCACCAGGTGCCCGACGTAGCGCAGAATGGTGGCGTTGGTCACGGTGAAGGAGAACGGGAACTTGTCGAATGCCTTGTCCACCGTATGGGGCGGCGGGGTCGTGCCCGAGACCAACTTCCAACTCAGCACGACCATTTCGTTGGCTTTGAGCGGCACGCTGGCGGGCACATGCACCAGGGCTTTCTGCGTGTTCACGGGCAACATGGCATCGTCGCCCGTGCCCTGCACCTGGCCACAGGAGGGAGCCGGCAGGACAAGGTCACGATTGTCCTGAACTCGATAGGTGACGGGCGGCGAGGCACGGGTCAGGGCCAACGACGGCGTGAACACCTTGTAACTGAGGGTCAAAGTGCCGTCGACCAGGGGTGTGAGGTACTGCTGACTGATGGTGAACGCCAACTCGACCTGCTCGCCACCGGGCGGTATCACCAACTCGACGGAATACACCAATGGCAGCCCACTGCCCGCCAGCCCGGCCCAGAGAAGGGTGACCCTGTCATTCTCCATCTGCCCTGGGTACAGCGGTATACGTACAGTGACATCGGTGCCCGTGAGGGTAGCCAGGTCGATCAGATCGCCGACCGCCTCCAACAGCAACGGCGGTTGCAGCCGCTTCACCGAGCCCTTGACCGTGATACGTCGGGCCCGGGAGCGTTTGAGATCACCACCTGCGATGGGTTGCACCTCGTAATACACACGCACGCTACCGTCGACAGCGAATGCGGCGATGGCATGGGGCACACTGAAGGTCAGATCGGCGGGCGATGCGATTACCCGGGGTGGCGAATGATGAGGCACCTCGTGCCCTTCAAAGGTCGTGCCCACCCAGTGCAGGGTCAGAGTGTCACCAGCGGCGAAACCCGCATAGAAAGGAATGTTGACCGTGACGTCCCGACCGGCCAAGGCATCCAGGTCCAGCATGTAGGGGGGGCTTTCCGCCCCGACGACAGTCGGCTCGGTCAGCGCATCGGGATCTATGTCCGCACTGACATAAGTGATGGGCGAAGGGCGCGAGTAGTTCTGCACCCTGTCGCGAATTTCGTAATACACAGGCAACTGCGGGCCACTGCCGCCTTGCTCGACGACCTCGCGTGGCAACAGGAAAACCACATCCCTGTTCACATCGCTCTGCAGTAGGCGCGGCCGAATATGTCGCACACCATTCCACACCAAGCTCACCTGATCGTCGGCTTGCATGTAGGGCCATGCGGCAATGCTGATCGTAACTGCGGGAATGCCGCTGACAGGGTCCAGCTGAATATCCTGGGGGTCGACACCCGGCGCCGCCAGGTGCTCGTTCTCCGGCGTACCAAGGTTGGGATCGAGCCCACCCGGCACTGTCAAGTCGATCAGGACCTCGCGGTATTCGCAATACCGGGTATTTTCAGCCTGTGCATCGTACAGCGAGCAATAGAAGTAGCCGTAGTACGGATAAGCTGGATTGGCTGGCAGTTTCAAGTCGACAGACGTGACCACGAAGCTGAGCCAACCTTTGTCGATGGTGCCTTGGTCGAGCAAGTAGGCTTGCACGGGTGGCTCTGCAGGGTCGCCCTGCGGCGGCTGCATCGGTGGGCGGGTTGCGGTCCAGAACAGTTTGACGGCATCACCAGGACGCGTGACCTCTGGCAAGCGTGACATCAGTGCGACCCCTCGCTGAGGGTCGCCCAGATCGTTGTAACCCAGGCCGTCCCGCGGGATGCCTTCGTCCATCGCGGGGATAACCAGTGGGTTCAAACCGGCGTTTGCGGCCCTAGGGAGTTTATCAAGCAGCGTGACCACGTTCATGAGCGCCCTCCAGTGCGAATTGGCAAATCGAGTAGTTGCCACATGCGGCTCTACAAGACCGAATACCGTAGTTTCAGATCCGAAGGTGGCTGCCCCGATGAGCGCGGCAACCACCCCCTACTCCTGACTACTCTTCGGCTACCGTGACTTCGATGGCCACCAATCGCGACAATGCGCTTTGCACGTTTTCCTTGTTGATGACCCTATAGCCGAAGTACAGAACGCGATTGTTCCCCACCTTCAACATTTCACTGCGTGAGAAAGTAATCAGCGACTTTTGCTCCGGATCCCCAGCGACGAAGTGCTTCAGGTACTCTCCGGCGTCTATTGCCTCGGACGTACCCAGCCACGTTTGAATGCGGTCTCCCGCCTGCGCCCCGAAGTAGGGATTCACCCATGTATTGAGCAAACCTCTATTCAGGTCGGCCTCGCTGATGCCTTGACGCTGCGCATCGCTGAAAGCAATCGCCGGCAGGTTCACGGGTACGCGATTTAATGAACTAACGGCGGTGGTGCCGAACCGGACCGGGCAACCACCGCCCGCCAGGTTCAATGCGAAACGAACGAACCTCTGCGGCGCAGGTTTTGAACCGTACACATTGGACAGTGTGTAATCCAGTGTCGCGCCATTCCTGCAGATCAGGCGGATATGGGCATAGGGCATGTGGATTTCGAAGTAGCCCTGATCAAGGTGTTCCTGTGTCAGTGGCACATTATCCGCTCTCAATCGACTGGCTTCAATTGGCGCTGCCGGCGGATTAGTAGGAGGCGCCGTCGCATCACCACTTTGGATCCCGACGAAGTTGTAACTAACTGTAGGGTTCTTGGTCAGTTCAATATTGCTCACACCCGTCAGCAGAATCCTGAATGGCGTACCATCACGGCCCACCCGTTCGACGATGATATTATTGGCATTGGCCTCAGGGAATACACCCGGAAGCAATGCAGCAGGGCCACCCGGCAAACTATCCACAGATGCGACTTTCACGATCTGATCAGATGATTTCACCTTAACAGGAACAGGCCCCTTGTCACCCGCCAACTGACGTGTGATCTCATAGTAGACAGGAATATCACCGACGCCCTCGGTTTCGATGACGCCAGCATGGGGCACCGGATAAGAAATATTGGCCCCCTCGTTTGCCGCAGTGACGGTGACGGAAGTGGGTAATTCGATCGATCCCCAATACAACTGGATGACATCGTCCGTCTGCCAGATCACCGAGTTGTTGACACCCTGCCGGCGAATCGTGGCAGTAGCATCCTTGCCGAAATCGCCCGGAAGGATTTCATTGAGCGGACTGTTACCCGCGTTGACACGCACTTCGGCTGGGCGCAGGTTCTCATGTTCCGGCGTACCTGGGTTCGGATCAACGATACCGCCCGGCCCGCTCAGGTCGACCTTGATCGGGGTATCGGGTGAGGAGACGACCGGATCGCTGCCGTGCAGCATTGTATAACTGACGTTGACATTGTGTGCTGCGTAACCGCCCGCAGCAACCTCGGCCAATGGCACCAGAACACTCAGCACGGGGTCGCCGCCCGTGTTGGTGATGGTCACTGGAAGCTGGGCTCTGCCCCCCCAGATGACAGTGATCACATCGCCGACGGCGACGCCGACATAGGTGGGGATCTGCACCTCTACATGGGTATTGGCATCAGAAAAGGTCACCAGGCCGTCGTCGGCTTCCGGTACCAATGGCGGCGCAAGGGCGGGCAAGTTGATGTAGACGGGGATACGCGTGACGAATGAACGCGAGCTGACGTTGCCGGCAAAATCGGTGACCCGATAGGCGAAATACAGCGGTTTGCCATCGCCTGCGGTGGCGAAGTCATTCGTCAGGAACTTGACCGTCGTGGCATCGGTGGGCGAGCCCACACCATACTTGACTTTTAGGTACTTCGTATCGTCCTGAGCACTCGAGTCACTCAGCCACATCTCGATGACATCATCCAACTCCGCACCAAAGTAGGCGTCTACCCTTACCTCCAGATCGCCGTCGGCATTCAGATCAGCGACCGTGATGCCACTCAATTGTTCAGCAGTAAATGCGATCGGCGGCAGCTCGGTTCCCCCGGGAGCTTTGCGGTCAAAGCGTATATCCACCGGACTGGCGGATATTTGTCCGTCCTCCGAAGCCGCATCATACAGAAAATAATTTAACTTAACTTTTACGTCACTTCCGTCAGCCGGGTATTCGCTCTTCTTATAAAACAACGTCAATTGTGGAGGCACAGGATTTGTAACATCCAGCGTATCACTCACCACGCTATTCGGATCCTGCGGATCGTCGCCTATGAACAAACGCACCGACAAAGTATTAAGGAATTCAGCATTCGTCGGAACGTTAACTTTCAAGTCATCTCCCAACTGCGAAACCTTAACAATACCTCTAGCATCGAGATCGGGAACCGTGGGTGCGGGCAGTGTACTGTTAACCCCTGCCCCGCACTTACATTCACATTTACATTCACACCCTAATCTGTCAGACGCATTCATACGATCACCTTTATTGGCAATAATAATCACACCAACGACAAAAACCAGAAATGCCACACTGTAAGGTTTCAGTACCCTCTACTTGCCTGCCGCTTTCGACAACCAAGCATTGCCAATGCTAACCCACGCATCCACGCCGGAAACCTAGCATTTTTGTCAGGTGCGAAAACAACAAGCCTGCGTATAGTGATTAATCATGACTGACTTCGGTGATAAACATGCACTCGACTCGATAAGCCACATACCGTCAACTTGGAGGTAGGGGCAATGAAATTCTGTCAATCGACAAGGACCACACCCAGTCAATTCCGATCATTGTTTCTATTGCTCTCCACCTTGGGAGGCATGGCTTCGGCAGCCAACCTTCCACCCGGCGGCAGCGCCATTGTCGCCCCTGGCACCCCGGCGGAGTCATGGCTGCTGAACAGCGCCACCTTGACTGTCCAGCCAGGCGGGCAAACCCTGCAGATCACCGCCAACCCAGGTTCGCAAGTGACACTGGACGGAGCCACCGTGAACGGCGGCAATGCTCGGGCCCTGGCGTTGTCCTCGAGCCAGGCCACCATCCGCGATTCGACCTTGACCTCCACCGGTAATATCGGCCTGTCACTGACGGGCGGACTCGCTGCCAACTCTCCAGGCTCCAGCGCCGTAGTGCAGAACAGCACGATCACCGGCATCGGCCGCGGGCTCAACGTTTCAGGAGGCAGCAGCGCCACGCTCGTCGGCTCGACCGTCACAGGCACAGGGACCGGAACCGGGGGGGTGGCTGGCGATGGGCTTGGCATCAGCCTGGTCGGCGGCGAGGCGATCCTGCAGGACAGCACGGCCACCGGCAGCAACAGAGGCGCGGGCCTTTTCGCCAACTCCGTCGGGGGCAATACCCAACCCCACCTGGTGCTGGATCACTCCAGCCTCGCCTCGCAGACGGGCAGCGCGATCGTGGTGAGCAACCTCAACGCGCCGGCGATGCTGGCGCGCATCGAGATACGCAATGGCTCGACGCTGTCGGCGGCCAACGGCACCCTGGTTGAAATCGGCCTGCCGGACGATGGGCCCGGCACGCTGACCCAGGCCAGCGTGAGCATCGATGCCAGCAGCCTGCAAGGCGATGTGCGTGCCAGCAATGGCGCCATCGCGGATGTCGCCTTGACCAACGGCGCCGCCCTGACAGGGAACATGATCGATGTCACCAGCTTGTCGCTGGATGCCAGCCGGATGACCGGCGATGTGCGTTCGTCATCGGCCGGCACGGCCATACGCCTGACCAACCAGGCCAACCTGACGGGCTCGGTGAACACGGCCCAGAGCACGCTCGTCGCCAGTGGTTCACGCTTCGACATGGTCAACGACTCTCACGTCGGTGCCCTGACGCTGGATGGCGGCACGGTGAGCCTGCGCGGAGGCAATGGCGCCTTTCGTACCCTGACCGCCACCCAGCTGGCCGGCGCCGGCACTTTCGTGCTCGGCACGGACCTGGCCCAGGTGGCGGGCGACCTGGTGAACATCGAGGGGCAGGCCCAAGGCACCCACGGCCTGCTCATCGCCAACACCGGGGCCGAGCCCGCGGCGGGCGCCGCGCCCCTGCGGGTGGTGCATACCCAAGGGGGCGATGCCCGGTTTTCGGTGCTGAGCAGCAATGGCCGTGTGGATGTCGGCACCTTCTCCTATGGCCTGGAACAGCGCGATACCGACTGGTACCTGGTGCAAGGTGGCACCCCGGTCATCTCCTCCAGCACGCAGACCGCCATTGCCCTGTTCAGCGCCGCACCCACCGTGTGGTACGGCGAACTCAGCACGTTGCGCAGCCGCATGGGCGAGCTACGCAGCGGCTACGGCCAAGGCGGTTTCTGGGCACGGAGCTACGGCAACAAGTACCGGGTGGCCGCCGCCGACCAGGTGCACTACGCGCAGAATCAGCAAGGTGTTTCATTCGGCGTCGACACCCCGCTACCCAGCCAAGGCGGCCTCTGGCTGCTCGGCGTGATGGCCGGCTACAGCGATTCGCAACTGGACATGCGCCTGGGCAGCAATGGCCGTGTCGCCAGCTACTACCTGGGCGTGTACAGCACCTGGCTGGCCGACAATGGCTACTACGTCGACGCGGTGCTCAAGGCCAACCGCTTCCAGAACAGCTCGGACGTGCGCATGAGCGATGGCCGCAAAGCCAAGGGCGAATACAGCAACCACGGCATCGGCGCCTCGGTCGAGGTGGGCAAGCATTTCAAGCTTGACGATGGCTGGTTCGTCGAACCCTACGCCCAAGGCTCCGCACTGTGGGTCGACGGCGCCAGCTATAGCCTCGATAACGGCATGCGCGCCAGCACCCGCAACGCCGATTCGCTGCTGGCCAAGGCGGGCAGCCATGTGGGACGCACCTTTGCCCTGGCCGACGGCGGCTTCGTGCAACCCTACGTGAAGGCGGCTTATGCCCACGAATTCGCCCGCGACAACCAGGTCCGGGTCAACGACACACGGTTCGCCAATGACCTGTCGGGCAGCCGCATCGAACTGGGGGCCGGCGTCAACGCCCAGCTGACCGACGTGCTGCAGGTGCAGGCCGGTTTCGACTACATGAAGGGCGAGCGCATCGAACAACCCTGGGGCGTCAACCTGGGGGTACGTTACAACTGGTAATCAGCAAAGGGCCGCAAGGCCCTTTTTGTCTAAAGCCTGGCCGTCGCAGGCCGATACCCCGGCATCCTCCTCTATTCCCGACACTCCGGAAGGTTGCCCATGGCCACGCAAAAAGCCCGCGCGGACTCGTTGTCCCTGCTGCTGTTCACCCTGCGCAGCGGCAAGCTGATGGCAATCAACCTGCTCAAGGTCAGCGAGATCATCACCTGCCCGCCGCTGACCAAGCTGCCGGAAGCCCACCCGCACGTCAAAGGCGTGGCCACCCTGCGCGGCAACTCGCTGTCGGTGATCGACCTGTCCCGCGCCATCGGCGAAATGCCCCTGGCCGACCCCGACGGTGGCTGCCTGATCGTCACCGAGATCAGCCGCTCGCGCCAGGGCCTGCATGTGCAGGCGGTGAGCCGCATCGTCCACTGCCTGAGCACCGACATCAAACCGCCGCCGTTCGGTTCGGGCAACCGCTCGTTCATCACTGGCGTGACCCGGGTCGACAACACCCTGGTGCAGGTGCTGGACATCGAAAAGGTCATCCACGGCATCGCCCCGCCGCAGCACGAACCGCACCCGGGCGAAGTCAGCGAAGAAGACGCAAGCCTGCTGGCGGCCGCCAACATCCTGGTGGTCGACGACAGCCAGGTGGCGCTGCAGCAGTCGGTGCACACCCTGCGCAACCTCGGCATCGAATGCCACACCGCACGCAGCGCCAAGGATGCAATCAACGTACTGCTGGAGCTGCAAGGCACCGAGCGGGAGATCAACATCATCGTCTCGGACATCGAGATGTCCGAAATGGACGGCTTCGCCTTCACCCGCACCCTGCGCGAAACCCCGGACTTCCAGCACCTGTACATCCTGCTGCACACCTCGCTGGACAGCGCCATGAGCGGCAACAAGGCCCAGGAAGCCGGGGCCAACGCCATCCTCACCAAGTTCAGCTCGCCGGAGCTGACCGACTGCCTGGTGAAGGCGGCCCGCACTGTGGTGTTCGCCGAGCGCTGATATATTCAGCGACAAACTCTCCGGCTTGCTGCCGGGGAGCGTTCGGGCATAATTCGCGCCCTTCGCACCCAACGGCGGACCCGCACATGAAATACCTCAGCTCCCTGCTGATCGCTTGCGCGTTGTTCAGCGGCGCGGCCCACGCGTCCAGCACCCAGGCCTGGAACGACCATCGCCAGCACATGCTCAAGGCTTGCCTGAAGGCCAGCCAGTTCAAGGACGCCCACGCCCTGGGCAAGCCTGCCGAATTCGACGACCAGGTCGGCTACAGCGCCCTCTTGATCGAAGGCGTGTACCCGCAAAAACACATGAACAACGCCACCGGCACCGAACTGTGCCTGTACGACCGCCAGCGTCAGCAGGCTTTCGTCACCGAGTGGGCGGCCGGCAAGTGAGCGACAGCATCCGTTTCGGCTGTACCGGCTGCGGCAAGTGCTGCACCGGCCACCATGTGCCGCTGACCCTCGCCGAAGCGGGCCAGTGGGCGCATGCCGGGGGCCAGGTGATCGTGCTGATCGAAGGCTTCATGGTCGATGGCCCGGGAATGCCGGCAGAGCAGCGCGAACACGTGCTGCGCCGCTCCCACCCAGTGCCCTGCGGCACAAGCGAGCTGCGCGTGTCGGTGACCTTCGCCGCGTTCAACCCGGGGCGCTGCCGCAACCTGAACGCCGACGACCTGTGCAGCATCTATGAAAGCCGCCCGCTGGTGTGCCGCATCTACCCGGCCGAGATCAACCCGCACCTGCCACTGCGCCCCGAGAGCAAGGACTGCCCGGCCGAGGCCTGGGAACAGGGACCGGAGCTGATCCATGGCGGGTTGCTGCAGGATGCAGAACTGCGCGGCTTGATCGAGGCGTCGCGCCAGGCCGACCGTGAAGACATCGCCAGCAAGGTCGCCATCTGCCAGGCGCTGGGGATCACCACCAGTGCGCTGAAGGGCAATGGTTTCACCGCCTGGCTGCCGGATATGGGCGCCTTGGCGGCCGCGCTGGCCGCAGTACCTGTGGATAACCCTGCGCAGTGGCAGGTGCATGTGGTGGATGGCGAGCTGGCCGCCAGCCTGCAGGGGCATGGCTTGCAAACTACCGCCGAGACGCCGGTGTATTACGCCTTTATCGGGTTCTGAACCTGAGGCCCTATCGCGGGGCAAGCCCGCTCCCACAGGGCCGGTGCAGTCCCGTGGGAGCGGGCTTGCCCCGCGATGCTTTCCATCACTGACACCTGCGCCAGAACTCATCCGCCAGCCGCCGCAAGTCCTGGGCAAGGTCAGCCACGTCGCTGGCGCTGCCATGGCTGCGCTGCCCCACCTGCACCGTCGCCTCGCTGGCCTGGCGGATGCTGATGATGTTGCGGTTGATGTTCTCGCTGACCTGGCTCTGCTGCTCCACCGCCGCGGCAATCTGCAAACTCATCTCGTTGATCTGGTTGACCCGCACGCTGATGCTGTCCAGCGCATCGCTGGCCAGTTGCGCCTGCTCGACGCTGTGCCCGGCATGGGCACTGCTCTCGCGCATCACCTGCACGGCAGCGCGGGCGCCGTCCTGCAGGGCGCTGATCATGTGCTGGATGTCATGGGTGGACTGCGCGGTGCGCTGGGCCAGGCCACGCACCTCATCGGCGACCACGGCAAAGCCGCGCCCCTGGTCGCCTGCCCGCGCCGCCTCGATGGCGGCGTTGAGTGCCAGCAGGTTGGTCTGCTCGGCAATGCCGCGGATCACGTCGAGCACCCCGGAAATCTCGCTGCTGTGGCTTTCCAGTTGCTGGATCACCTCGCCGGCCTCGACCAGCGAACCGGCCAGGTCCTGGATCGCGCAGCGGTTACGGTCCACCAGCTGGTGCCCGGCCTGGGTCTCGCCCTCGGCCTGGTCGGCGGCCATCGAGGCCATCTGCGCGCTCGTGGCCACCTGGGCCACGCTCGCGCTCATCTGGTGGATGGCAGTGGCCACCTGGTCAGCCTCGCTTTGCTGCTCAAGGCTATTGGCATGGCTGCTGTGCAGCGCCTCGACCAACGAGCCGGAATGCCCGGCCAGGCGCGACGAGGTGTCGCCGATGCGCCCGACCACGGCGCCCAGCTGCGCCTTGAGCATGCGCATGGCGAACTCGATCTGGCCCAGGCCATCGCGCCGGCCTGTGTATAAAAGCTGGCTCAGCGGGTTGTCGGCAATCGCCAGGGCCTGGCGGCGCAGGCGCTCATAGGGGCGCAGCAGCAGCAGGATGGCCAGGCCAGCCAGGCCTGCCACGGCAAGCACTTCGGCCAGCGACACCAGCAGTGGCGCCCCTGCCCACCACTGCCCCACGCCGAGCACCAGCGCCGCCACCCCCGCCACCGCCAGCGACAGGCGCGTTGCCAGGCCCGCCACCGGCAGCCGTTCGCGCCAGCTGCGCCGCCCTTCGCGCAGCCGTGCATAGCAGGCCTCGGCCGCCGCTACCTGCTCTGCACCAGGCTTGGTGCGCACCGACTGATACTCCAGCGCCTGCCCGCCACTGCTGATGGGCGAAACGAACGCACTGACCCAGTAATGGTCACCGTTCTTGCAGCGGTTCTTCACCAGCCCCATCCACGAACGCCCGGCCTTGAGCGCCTGCCACATCTGCGCGAACGCCTGGGGCGGCATGTCCGGGTGGCGCACCAGGTGATGGGGCTGGCCCAGCAACTCGTCGCGGGTAAAGCCGCTGACCCGCATGAACACATCGTTGGCGTAGGTGATGCGGCTGTCCAGGTCGGTGGTGGACAGGATGTTGGCGTCGCCGGGGTAATCCACTTCGCGACCGGTAACAGGCAAATTGCACTTCATCGGAGGCTCTCGTTGTTGTTGGGGGACAATCGGCAGGGCGCTCGAGATTAGTGGCAATTGGCAATCATCCTTTGACCTGGCTCAACCCTCGCGTCATTTGTAGGTCAAGGTGAACCCCACCGAAGCATTGGCCACGCCGCCCACCGGAGCGTCCTTGCCAACCTGGATGTAGCGGGCAGCCATGGGGATCTGGATATCGCCGTTGTGCAGGCGGGTCATCTGCACTTCCTCGGTCAGCGGCATCGGGGTGAGGTCGGCCTTGAGTACCTGCACGCCGACACCGGTAGCGTCCGAGTCGCTGTTCAGGCCGAGAATGCCGCGCTGGGCATCGAGCACGCTGGAGCCGTTGCGCGGGTCCAGGCGCAGGTGGGCGAAGGTATCGTTACCCGGCACAGTGCCAGCCTGGCAGGCTTGCACAGGCACCTGAAATACCCGGGCATCGGTATAGCTGCCCTCACCGCGAAATTGCCCGGTGCGCCAGGTGCCCATAGGCACCGTGACCTGGCTGCCAGGGTTTGCGGGCAAGCCGCAAAAGGCAATATTGATCGACCCCGACGAGAACACCAGCTCCACGAGCTTGCCGGCCCTTTCGTGAACGATCTCGGCCAGCGTATGCCCAGCCAGGGACTGCGGCCCGGCGCCGGGATCGATGGGGGCGTACTTGATAATCCGATAGTCGAAGTACACCGGCCTGATGCCAAACCCGTTGGGGGGGTTGGGTACAGTCATGATTGAGGTATGGGGAACCCCCCACCTGAAGCGCCCTGCGCCTGGTACATAAGCCCACATGGACGCCGCATTCGTTGATCCATAGCCGGCGCCCAGCACCACACCAACACCTGGAATGCGTGTCTGCAGAATCACCTCGCCAGGGCCGACCAGGCTGGAGCCATGGATCTTGGGCAGAGGCGACGTCACATCGAAGCGGGTTATGCCGCGGCACCAGATCAGCTCGGAGCTGCTATGCCGCCACTCGTAGCTGGCCCTCTGCGGGCGGATGACCGTTCCGATCGGTGCATCTCGCCCGACGAACAGGTCTCCGGGATCGATGGCCAAGCTGTAAAAGAACCCAGCAGGAAACTCACACCCCAGCACTTGCAGCGGCAATGCCATGCAGGCAGCACCTACCCATCCTGCCCATCGTTTCAGTTTCGTCTTGATCACAACACGCTCCCAAGGCTGTCATTCATGGCTACGTCAACGTCGCGACAGACACCCAGCACCTGCCGATACCCATTTGCCGGGCGCTCACCGCTAATCGCCAACAGCGTCTGGCACTGTTGCTTGGCGCTGCGCCCCCAACGCACCGTCACTGCACCGGCCTCTCCTTCGAATGCCAGCAACACCTGCCCCCCAGGCCCGACCACACCGACCGTTCGCTGCTCGGCATCCACCACCTGCGCGCCAAACGGCGGCAGCCCGCCGTCCTCCAGGCGCAGGTTCAACAGCACTTTCTCCACCCGCTGCGCGGCAAACTCGGCCTTGACCACCGCCCCTCGGCGCGGCACCACGTTGCTGACGCCGTTGTCGATCTCGGTGCTGTGGTCCAGCCCGCTGGTGTCCAGGCTCACGCGGTTCTTGCGGTAGGGCGTGAGGTAGGGGATCAACGCGTAGCCGCTGCTGTCGGTAAGGGTGCCCGGCGCATTGCCCAGCCCTACGCCAGGGGTGTCGGGCACATGCACCAAGCCCAGGGTTTCGCCCAGGGTCTGGCCCAGGGCAATGCCGCCGCCGTGGGCCAGCAATGAGCCCGAGGCGCTGACGTTGACCTGCTGGTAGCGCTCGCCGGCACTCACGCCAGCGCCCAGTTGCGCGAACGGCGCCAGGTAGTTGAGCGAGGCCGAGCCACTGCCCCCGGAGCGCTCGGCATGGCTGGCGTCCACCGCGTAGTTCAGGTGCCCGGAACGGCCCCGGTAGCCAGCGCGCTGGTCGTAGCTGCCATCGTTGTTGCGGGTCAGCGCCAGGGTGCCGCTGCTGCCGCCCCCCAGCGGAATCGACAGGTTGAAGCTGATGAAGCTGGACTGGCCGAACGAGTCGACCAGGCTCTTGCTGGCGTACAGCCCGTAACTGACCCCGCGGTGCACGGTGTTGACGCCCAACTGCAACTGACGCTCGCGGCGCGAGGTGTTCCAGTAGTCCTGCTGGCTGAGGTTCAGGTACAGCGAGGTACTGCCGAAATTCTGATTGATGCTGGCCTGCACCCGGCTGCGCTTGGTCATGCGGTTGAAGTCGTCGCCCTGGTGCTGCCACACCGCCTCGCTGAAATCGCGGTAGCCCTCGGTGGAGTAGCGGTAACCGGCGAAACGCACCGAGGTGCCGGTGGCGAAGGCCTTGCCGTAGCGGATGCCATAGCTGCGGCCCTGGTCGCTGCGCCCGTCACGGCCCTCGGTGCGGGCCTGGGTCAGATCCAGCGAGATGGCGCCAAGGCTGCCCAGGTTCTTGCCCAGACCCACTTGCGTGGCGCGGTAGAAGTCGTTGCCCAGCAGGCCGCCGGACAAGGTGTAGTCATAGGGCAGGCCGTAGGCCAGTGTGGCCTGGGCCAGGCCTGGACGATTGCCGTTTTCATCGGCGGCGTTGTACTCGCCGACGGTCAGGCCGTAGCGCCAGGTGTTCTCGCGCAGCAGGTTACCGAGGGTGGCGTAGGGCTGGGTGAAGCTGCGCACACGGCCATCGGCCTCGGTGATGATCACCTCGAGGTCGCCGCTGCCGCTGGAGGCGTTGAGGTCGTTGATCTCGAATGGCCCAGGCGGCACGAAGGTGGTGTACAGCGAATAGCCGTTATGGCGCACCTCGACCCGTGCGCGGGTTTCGGCCACGCCACGGATTACCGGCGCGTAGCCCTGCATCGAATCGGGCAGCATGCCGATGTCGCTGGCCACCTGCACACCCCGAAACGGCAGGCTGTCGAACACATCACCGGCCGTGAAGCTCTCGCCGAGAGTGAAGGTGCCGAGGCTGCCCGGCAGGTCGGTTTGCGCGTAGCTGGTCGAGCGCTGCCACTGGCGGCGGTTGTTCTGGTCCTGGGTATAGCTGCCGTTGGAGCGCAGGCGCCAACCAGCGAGGTTGAGGCCGCCATTGAGGTACAGGCTGAACTGGTTGTGGTCGCCCTGCCCTGCCGTGTGCCCTTGCGAGCCGGTGAACTGGTAGTTGAGCAGCCCGGCGTTGATGCCGGCGTCCCATTCTTCCGGCGCCACGTAGCCCGCTGCGTCGCGACGCAGGGCCACCTGCGGCACGCTGACGTCCAGCGCCAGATACGCAGGATCGAAGCTCACCAGAGCGCCTTCGACCGCCTGCTGCAGGTCGACGCAGTCCAGCGTGTCCAGCTCGCGCTGGTCGATGAACGCGGCCAACTTCACGCCCATGGCGTCGAGCATCGCCGGGCTCAGGCAGGCGCGCACCTCGCCGTTGCCGGCATCGTCGAAGCGCAGTTCGCGGCGGTCGTAGAAGCTCTGGTTCAGGCGGATGGTCACCTGGTGCAGGCCCGGAGGCACCTGGGCGTTGTGGGCGATCGCCTCGAGGTCCAGGTTGGGGCCGGCCGAGCCACCGCCAAAGGGCTGCATGAAGCTGCTGTCGAACATCGCCGCCTGGGCAGCCGGCAGGCCGACGCCGAACAAACAGGCGAGCAGGGTCGGGCCGCAGGCGCCAGGCCTGCGGCAGGAAGAATTGGGCATTACGGTTACTCGATCAGAGGGCGGGCGCCAGTCAGCGCGTAGCGCTGAGGCTGACCCGTTCGGGCTTGGTGTAGCCGCCGTAGTCGTTGATCACCGAGAACTCGACGCTGTTCGGCGTCCAGCCCAGGCGCGGGGCGATGGCGTACTGGCGGCTGGAGAACGGCGCCACCATCACCGGCTTGTCGATTTCGCTGTCGCGCCCGCCGTCGGCCACCTTGATATGGATGAACGAGACGTGGAACGGCGTTGGGTTGTGCACCTGCAGGCGCGCTTCGCCGGCCTCCTGGCGGATGGCCCACTCCAGCCGTGGCAGGGCCTCGAGCAGGCTGCCCTGCAACCCCTTGGGCCGGTAGAACAGCTTGATCCGCGTGCGCAGGGCGATCTTCAGGGTGTTGCCGTCGTCGTTGCTGGCGGCGGGGATTTCCTGGGCGTTGAAATAGAACACCGACTCGCGGTCGGTCGGCAGGTTGTGCGCGGTCGGCACGATACGCACCATCTGCTCCTTCATCGCATCCAGCCGGAACAGCGGCGGCGTGGCGATGAACGGCGCGCTGATGGCGTGGTCGTCTTCCTCGGTATTGACCCAGGCCTGCACGGCGTAGGGTTTGTCGGTGCCGTTGCCGGCGGTGATCGATGCATCGCGCTTGCTGGCATCGAAGATGATGCGCGTGCCGCTCAGGGTCACCCCTGCCTGCGCCGTAGGCAGCAGCGCCAGCAACAACGCGCCGACCAGCCACCTGTGGGAATGAATGCGGAACATCACAGCCCCCTTGGTTTCAGGGTGAGTTTCAAGGTGAGCCACGCCCTGCGCAGGGCGCGGCTGCAGCCCGGTTTACTGGATGTTCACGGTGAACTGCGCCTTGGCGTTGGCCGGGCCAGGGGTGGCCGCGCCGGTGGCAATGTAGTTGGCAGTGAAGCGCAGGGGCTGGCTGAGGTTAGCGTACTCGGCGGACGGCTCGGACACCGGCAGTTCGGTACCGCGGAAGTCGCGCAACTGCACCGCCACATTGCTGGCGGCACCGGCCACCGGCTCCAGCGCCAGCCACTGGCCGGCAGCACCGGCGGAGCCGGTGATCGGCAGGAAGGTCACGGTGGCGGCCTTGCCGGTGACGTCGCAGCCTGGATCGCTATCGTTGACCTGCAGGGTGAACGAGCCACCGCCGGCCACATCGCCGGCCTTGGCCAGGCTGCTCACCGGCACTTCGTCGCCGAGCTTGACCACACCCTTGGCACCGCCGGTGCCGTTGCCCACTTCGATGGCGCAGGTGCTGTTGACGATGGTGCCTTCAAAGCTGATCTCGCCATCGGCGGCCTGTGCGAACTGGGCCGCGCCCAACAATGCCACTGCGGCGGCCAGGCCGCTCAAGGTTACCTTTTTCATGGATGCTCCCTTTCTGATGCTGCGCACGTTGCGCTTTGATGATTCGTGCAACGGCAACCGTGAGTGGCTGCCGGGTACGAGGGGCATCATGCCGTGGCCGAAAAGCCGGCCCATGGCGAAACGGAGCAAGCTCAGGGGAACGCTTTCCCAAGCAAACTGCGAAATTTCCCAAGCGCCTGCAAAACTGACAGCGCTGACAGCCAGCGGTCACCCTGGCGACCCGATCGGCGCGCTATAAGACACTGTCCCCTTCCCTTTTCCGGCCACCGCCACATGACTCGACCCCTGCCCCGCAAAGCCCTGATCCTGCTGCTCGTCGTCGCCCTCGGCGCCACCGCCTGGTGGCTGCGCCCGAACGCGGACACCGCGCACAAGCCCGCTGCCGCCATCCCGGTGCGGGTGGTCGGGGTGGCCCAGCAGGATGTGCCGCGCTACCTCGGCGCCATCGGCTCGGTGCTGTCGCTGCACAGCGTCGAGGTGCGCCCGCAGGTCGAAGGCGTGCTGACCCAGGTGCTGGTGAAGGAAGGGCAATGGGTGAAGCAGGGCGACCTGCTGGCCACCCTCGATGACCGGGCGATCCGTGCCAGCCTCGACCAGGCCCGTGCCCAGCTTGGTCAGACCCAGGCGCAACTGCAGGTGGCGCGGGTCAACCTCAAGCGCTACCAGTTGCTGAGCAGCGATGACGGCGTGTCGAAGCAGACCCTCGACCAGCAGCAGGCGCTGGTGAACCAGTTGCAGGCAACCATCAGCGGCGACCAGGCGGCCATCGACAACGCCGCCGTACAGCTCAGCTATACGCAAATCCGCTCACCGGTGAGCGGCCGCGTGGGCATCCGCAACGTCGACCCGGGCAACCTGGTGCGCACCAGCGACACTCAAGGCCTGTTCAGCGTCACCCAGATCGACCCGATCGCCGTGGAGTTCAGCCTGCCCCAGCAAAACCTGCCGACCCTGCACAAACTGCTCGAAGCCCCCACGCCCGCCGCAGTGGAGGCGTTCATGGATGCCGACGGCGAGCGCAGCCTGCTGGGCAAGGGCCACCTGGCATTGATCGATAACCAGGTGTCGGCCAACACCGGCACGGTGCGGGTCAAGGCCGAGTTCGACAACAAGGACGGCCACCTGTGGCCCGGGCAACTGGTGACCGTGCGCCTGCTCACGGCGGTGGACGAAAATGCTCTGGTGGTGCCGCCGCCGGTGGTGCAGCGCAGCATCGACGGGCACTTCGTCTACCGGCTGGACGGCGACAAGGTGACCAGCGTGCCGGTGAAGGTGCTGTACCAGGACAGCACGCTGAACATCATTGCCGGGGTGAAGGCAGGCGATTGCCTGGTGCTCGATGGCCAGTCGCGGCTAAAGCCCGGAAGCCGGGTTGAAACCAGCGGGCAGTGCGCCGAGCCGCAGCGCCTGGCCGATGGCAATCGCGGGGCAAGCCCGCTCCCACGCCAGCCGCAGCAAGACGTGGGAGCGGGCTTGCCCCGCGATAGCGTCAGCGCAAACAACCCGGAGCCCCAGCCATGAACACCCGCAACGGCGTTTCGGCCTGGTGCATCGACCACCCCATCGCCACCCTGCTGCTGACCTTCGCCCTGGTGCTGCTGGGGGCCATCGCCTTCCCGCGCCTGCCGGTGGCGCCGCTGCCCGAAGCCGACTTCCCGACCATCCAGGTCACCGCCCAGTTGCCCGGCGCCAGCCCCGAAACCATGGCCTCGTCGGTGGCCACGCCCCTGGAGGTGCAATTCAGCGCCATCCCCGGCATGACCCAGATGACCAGCAGCAGCGCCCTGGGTTCGACCAACCTGACCTTGCAGTTCACCCTCGACAAGAACATCGACACCGCCGCCCAGGAGGTCCAGGCGGCGATCAACACCGCCACCGCGCGCCTGCCCCAGGACCTGCCCAGCCCGCCGACCTGGCGCAAGGTCAACCCGGCCGACAGCCCGGTGCTGATCCTCACCGTAAGCTCGGCGCAGATGCCCGGCAACGAGCTCAGCGACTACGCCGAAACCCTGCTGGCGCGCCAGCTCAGCCAGATCGACGGGGTCGGCCTGATCAACATCACCGGCCAGTTGCGCCCGGCCATCCGCGTGCAGGCCCAACCGGAGAAGCTTGCCGCCATCGGCCTGACCCTCGCCGATATCCGCCAGGCCATCCAGCAGACCAGCCTCAACCTGGCCAAGGGCGCGCTGTATGGCGAGCACAGCGTGTCGACCATCGCCGCCAACGACCAGCTGTTCCACCCCGAAGACTACGCCCGGCTGATCGTCAGCTACCGCAACGGCGCGCCGGTGCACCTGAGCGACGTGGCCAAGGTGATCAACGGCGCCGAGAACGCCTACGTCAAGGCGTGGTCGGGCGATCAGCCGGGGCTCAACCTGGTGATCTTCCGCCAGCCCGGAGCGAACATCGTCGACACCGTGGACCGGGTGCTCGATGCCCTGCCGCGCCTGCAGGAAATGCTGCCGGCCTCGGTCGAGGTGTCGGTGCTGCAGGACCGCACCCAGACCATCCGCGCCTCGCTGCACGAGGTGGAGCTGACGTTGATGATCGCGGTGGCCCTGGTGATCGGGGTGATGGCGCTGTTCCTGCGCCAGTGGTCGGCAACCCTGGTGGTGTCCAGCGTGCTGGGCGTGTCGCTGATCGCCAGCTGCGCATTGATGTACGTATTCGGCTTCAGCCTCAACAACCTGACCCTGGTGGCCATCGTCATCGCCGTGGGCTTCGTGGTCGACGACGCCATCGTGGTGGTGGAGAACATCCACCGCCACCTGGAGGCCGGCGACGACAGCCGCACCGCCGCGCTCAAGGGCGCCGGCGAGATCGGCTTCACCGTGGTGTCGATCAGCTTCTCGCTGATTGCCGCGTTCATCCCGCTGCTGTTCATGGGCGGCGTGGTCGGGCGGCTGTTCAAGGAGTTCGCCCTGACCGCCACGGCGACCATCCTGATTTCGGTGGTGGTGTCGCTGACCCTGGCGCCGACGCTGTGCGCGCTGTTCATGCGCAAGCCGCCGCAGGAGCAGCACGGCGGCTTCGGCCAGCGCCTGCTGGGCTGGTACGAGAAAGGCCTGGACCGCGCCCTGGCGCACCAACGCCTGACCCTCGGCATCTTCGGCATCACCCTCGCCCTGGCCGTAGTCGGCTATGTCGGCATCCCCAAGGGCTTCTTCCCGCTGCAGGACACCGGTTTCATCCTTGGCACCACCGAGGCGGCGGCAGACGTGTCATACCCCGCCATGATCGAAAAACACCTGGCCCTGGCCAAAATCATCGGCGACGACCCGGCGGTGCGCGCGTTCTCCCATTCGGTGGGGGTGACCGGCAGCAACCAGACCATCGCCAACGGCCGCTTCTGGATCTCGCTCAAGCCCCGCGGCGAACGCGATGTCTCGGCCAGCGAATTCATCGACCGCCTGCGGCCCAAGCTGGCCCAGGTGCCCGGCATCGTCCTGTACATGCGCGCCGGCCAGGATATCAACCTCAGCTCCGGCCCTTCGCGCACCCAGTACCAGTACGTGCTCAAGAGCAACGACGGCGTGGCGCTGAACCTGTGGACCCAGCGCCTGACCGAGCGCCTGCGGGAAAACCCGGCGTTGCGTGACCTGTCCAACGACCTGCAACTGGGCGCCAGCGTCACCCGCATCGACATCGACCGCCAGGCCGCGGCACGCTTCGGCCTGACCACCACCGATGTCGACCAGGCGCTGTACGACGCCTTCGGCCAGCGCCAGATCAGCGAATTCCAGACCGAGACCAACCAGTACAAGGTGATCCTCGAGCTGGACGCCCGCCAGCGCGGCAAGGCCGAAAGCCTGAACTACTTCTACCTGCGCTCGCCGCTGTCGGGCGAGATGGTGCCGCTGTCGGCACTGGCCCACGTGGCGCCGCCCAGCACCGGGCCGCTGTCGATCAGCCACGACGGCCTGTTCCCCGCTGCCAACCTGTCGTTCAACCTGGCCCCCGGCGTGGCCCTGGGCGATGCGGTGCAGATCCTCGAACGCACCCAGCGCGAGCTGGGCATGCCCGACTCGATCGCCGGCAACTTCCAGGGCGCGGCCCAGGCATTCCAGAGCTCGCTGTCGAGCCAGCCGTACCTGATCCTCGCCGCGCTGGTGGCGGTGTACATCATCCTCGGCGTGCTCTACGAGAGCTTCGTGCACCCACTGACCATCATCTCCACCCTGCCCTCGGCGGGCCTGGGGGCGATCATCCTGCTGTGGGGCAGCGGGCAGGACTTCAGCATCATGGGGCTGATCGGCGTGGTGTTGCTGATCGGCATCGTCAAGAAGAACGGCATCCTTTTGATCGACTTCGCCCTCGACGCCCAGCGCCACCACGGCATGACGCCCGAACAGGCGATCCGCCAGGCGTGCCTGGTGCGCTTCCGGCCGATCATCATGACCACCCTGGCCGCGCTGCTCGGCGCGGTGCCGCTGATGTTCGGCTTCGGCGCCGGCGCCGAGCTGCGCCAGCCACTGGGCATCGCGGTGGTGGGCGGGCTGCTGGTGAGCCAGGCGCTGACGCTGTTCTCCACCCCGGTCATATACTTGGCCCTGGAGCGCCTGTTCCATCGCCGCCAGGCCGCCACCGCCGCCGCCGCGCCGACCGCCCGCTGAGACAAGACCATGCGTGTACTGATCATCGAAGACGAAGAAAAAACCGCCGACTACCTGCACCGCGGCCTGACCGAGCAGGGCTTTACCGTGGACCTGGCGCGGGACGGCATCGACGGCCTGCACCTGGCCCTGGAAGGCGACTATGCGGTGATCGTGCTCGACGTGATGCTGCCGGGCCTGGACGGCTACGGTGTGCTGCGTGCGTTGCGGGCACGCAAGCAGACGCCGGTGATCATGCTCACCGCCCGCGAACGGGTCGAGGACCGCATCCATGGCCTGCGCGAAGGTGCCGACGATTACCTGGGCAAGCCGTTCTCGTTCCTTGAACTGGTCGCCCGCCTGCAAGCCCTGACCCGCCGCAGCAGCAGCCACGAACCGCTGCAGGTGCAGGTGGCCGACCTGTGGATCGACCTGATGGCGCGCAAGGCCACCCGCGCAGGCCAGCGCCTGGAGCTGACCGCCAAGGAGTTCTCGTTGCTCAGCGTGCTGGCCCGGCGCCAGGGCGAGATCCTGTCCAAGACGGCCATTGCGGAGCTGGTGTGGGACATCAATTTCGACAGTGACGCCAATGTGGTGGAGGTGGCGATCAAGCGCCTGCGCGCCAAGCTTGACGGGCCCTTCGATAACAAGCTGCTGCATACCATCCGAGGCATGGGCTATGTCCTGGAAAACCGTGGTTGATCGCGACTGTGCTCCGTTCACTCGGCGCGGCACGTGGGAGCGGG
>NZ_JBMOWQ010000249.1:0-5806 GCF_049310485.1 Pseudomonas sp. GZD-209 | reverse complement strand
CGATCCGGCTACCGAGGTGGATGGCACCGGCCTGGCCGGTGTTCGCGGGGCAAGCCCGCTCCCACGAAGACCGCAAAGCAGCCCCGTGGGGTAGATGCCCATGAAGCTCATGCGTGCCAAACCCGGCAACTCCATCGCCCTGCGCCTCTGCGCCCTGTTCACCCTGGTCGCCCTGGGCGTGTTCGTGTTGATCGGCAGCGCCCTGTACCGCCAGGTCGACCGCAGCCTCGACCTGTTGCCCGCCGCCGAACTGGACGCCCGCTTCAGCGTGCTCGAGTCCGCCCTCAACCGCTACGGCACGCCCGAGCACTGGGCCAAGATCCACAACAAGCTCAACCTGCTCGGCGAAGAGGACAAGCGCATCCGCTTCTGGGCAGTCGGCAGCAACCCGAACTACGAATATGGCCAACCCACCGAACTGATCCGCGCCTTTGCCGAAGGCCCGCCGGGCATGCGCGAGCTGCGCCTGGCGGACAGCCCCTACCCTTACAAGGTGCTGGTCAGCGAGCTGCCGGCACTGGGCGAACGCCCGCCGCTGCGCTTTCTGATCGGCATCAACACCGAAACCTTCTGGCAGGCCCAACACAGCCTGCTGGTGGCCATCGTCGGCCTGGCGGCATTCGGCGTGGTGCTGGCTTCGCTGCTCAGCTACTGGGTGGCGCGCATCGGTTTGAAGCCCTTGCTGACGCTGTCTGACCAGGCCCAGGGGCTCGCCCCGCCACGCCTGGACGGGCGCCTGCCAACCGAAGCCCTGCCACCGGAACTGGCGCGCTTCGCCGGCGCCTTCAACGCCGCGTTGGACCGGGTCAGCCAGGCCTACACCCAGCTCGAAGCGTTCAACGCCGACGTCGCCCACGAACTGCGCTCGCCGCTGACCAACCTGATCGGCCAGACCCAGGTGGCACTGACCCGTGGGCGCAGCGCCGAACACTACTTCGAGGTGCTGCAATCGAACCTGGAGGAGCTGGAGCGCCTGCGCAGCATCATCAACGACATGCTGTTCCTGGCCAGCGCCGACCAGGGCAGCAAGGCCACCGCGCTGGCCGAGGCCTCGCTGGCCGAAGAGGTGGCCACCACCCTCGACTACCTGGACTACATCCTCGAGGATGCCCAGGTGCGCGTGAGCGTCAGCGGCGACGCCCGCGCACGCATCGAGAAAGCCCAGTTGCGCCGGGCGCTGATCAACCTGCTGAACAACGCCGTGCAACACACCGCGCCCAACCAGGTGATCGAGGTGTGCATCAAAGCCGATGAACAGCAGGTGAGCATCGCCGTGAGCAACCCAGGGCCGGCCATTGCCGACGAGCACCTGGCCTTGCTGTTCGAACGCTTCTACCGGGTGGATGCGGCACGCGCCAACAGCGGCGGCAACAACCATGGTTTGGGGCTGGCGATCGTCAAGGCCATCGCGCTGATGCATGGCGGTAGTGTTTTCGTGCACAGCGAGGCCGGCGCCAATACCTTTGGGATCAGCCTGCCAAGCGCTCAACTACGCGGGTTTGCGGTAAAAGTCTGAGGATATTTGCAGCAATCATTACTTTTTGCGCAACAGTGCTTATCTGAACAGGCTCTGTTTCACGGGGCCTCGCGGGATTAATTTAGCCCCATCTCCACTAGCACTTGCTTAGCAAGAAGGTTGTTTCAAATGTCCAACAGTATGGGTGTTGCCAGCGTATTTATCCTGTCGTCCCTGTTGTTGTCGCCCCTGGCCATGGCGGAAGAATCCTCGGCCTTCGTAAACCGCAACGCAGAAGTTGCAGCGGTTCATCAGCAGGCTCGCGAAGCCATTGCCGCGCAAAAAGCAGACGCCGCCAAAGGCTCGCAGCAGACTGCTTCCAAGGTGTCCGCCGACGATAGCGCCGACAGCTGATCAGCCACTCTCCAGTTTCCTGATTTTCCCTTGGCTACACCGTGGGCGTTGCCTGCGACGATATGTTAGCCTTTCCAAGCCGCTGCCGATCAGCGGCTTTTTTTATGTGTCGAAATTATCAGCCCGGCTGTTACGTCTCTAATAAGAAACTTGCAGATACGACAATAAAAACTGCCCCACCGCTTGACCAAAGGAGTTTGTACCGGTGTCTTTTGCGTTTCGTTTTACCCCGCTTTTCCTTGCGTTAACCGCAACGATTCCCCTGGCCGCCCAGGCCGATGAAGACAAGGCTGATGGCTTCATCGAAGGCTCTACGCTGAACCTGCATTTTCGCAATGCCTACTTCAACCGCAACGAGCTCAACCGTGACGTGCGTGACAAGCGCGAATGGGGCCAGGGCGCCGTGGCGCGCTTCGAGTCCGGCTACACCCCCGGTGTGATCGGCTTCGGCCTGGACGCCCACGGCATTCTCGGCCTCAAGCTCGACGGTGGTGCGGGCCATGCCGGCACCTCGATCCTGCCCAACCACGTCAAGGACGACGGCAGCCAGGGCGCTGCACCGCACTCGTTCTCCACCGCGGGCGGCGCGATCAAGCTCAAGGGCTTCGACACCGAGTTCAAGGCCGGTGACCTGTTCCTCACCAACCCGGTGATCGCCGGCGGCGAGTCGCGCATGCTGCCGCAGACCTTCCGTGGTTTCGCCCTGACCAACACCAGCATCGACGGGCTGATGCTCGAAGGTGGCCAGGTGAGCTTCACCAAGCCGTACAACCAGAGCGGCCACCGCCGCATCGACACCTACTACGGTGCACTGGAAGACGGCGACAAGAGCAAGCACCTGAACTGGGCCGGCGCGTCCTGGAGCGGCACCGAAAACGTCACCGCCAATGTCTACGCCGCCGAGCTGAAGGACATCTGGAACCAGTACTACGCCGACTTCGACTACACCTACCAGGTCAACGACCTGGTCAGCCTCAACCCGGGCGCGCACTACTACCACACCCAGGACACCGGCCAGTCGCTGCTGGGCAAGATCGACAACAACACCTACAGCCTGCACTTCACCGTGGCCGCCGGGTTCCACAGCGTCACTGCCGCCTACCAGCGGGTCAACGGCAACACGCCGTTCGACTACATCAACCTGGGTGACAGCATCTACCTGGACAACTCGCGCATGTACTCGGACTTCAACGCGCCCAACGAGCGCTCGTGGAAGCTGCAGTACGACTATGACTTCGGCGGTGTCGGCGTGCCGGGGCTGACCAGCTCGCTGTCGTACTCGCGCGGCGAGGCGGACCTGACCAAGGCCACCCAGGACACCACGCACTACGACTACTACAACGCAGATGGCAAGCACGCCACCCACTGGGAGCGTGACTTCGACCTGAAGTACGTGTTCCAGGAAGGCCAGCTGAAGGATTTGTCGGTGCTGCTGCGCTATGCCAGCCACCGGGCCAATGCGGCCTATGCGGCGGAGTCGGATAACGACGAAGTGCGGGTGATCGTCGATTACCCGGTGAACGTGTTCTGATCTGACGTCGGTGCACGGCGAGGGCTTCGCCCTCGTTTCGCCGGCACTGAAAACGCCAGACCGAAGGTAAACGTGGGAGCGGGCTTGCCCCGCGATTGCAGCACCGCGATATACGGCACCGGCTTCGCCGGTGCTCGCGGGGCAAGCCCGCTCCCACGGTAAGTGCTATTGCCGCGATACCGATGAAACAGGATATGCAAGGTTTCAGCAGTTTCTGTTCAACCCGAGTTCCAGGTCATTGACCAGCGCCTTGGCCATCGCGCTGAGAATCCGCGCCGCACTGCCGGCCAGCAAATCCCCCTCCATTTCCGCCTCGGTCGTCAGGTGCAGGATGCAGCCCTGCAACATCGACAGCTCATCGAATGCCCGGCTGAACGGGATATCGGGCTGCACACGGTACAACTCAAGGAAGGTCTCGACGCCTGCGGTGAAGGCGGGTTCGGGCTTATCGCTCATGGCGCCGCCTCCAGTGACCGGGCATGGTCGAACAGGCAGCGAAGTAGCTGGCTGAGGATGGCTACGTTTTCCATCAGGACCATGGGGCGGTCGTCAGGAGGGAACGCGCGGTAGGCGTCCAGGGTTCTGCTCATGGTCGACATCAGCACGGCGGCGTGGGCCATGGCGGCGTCGTGGGTCAGGTGGTCGATGATGCTGATGTAGGGGATGGGGGGATCGGGGACTAGCTTTTTCATTTCGAATCACTCATGTCGATTGAGGAAATCGCCACGCGGACCTTTCTCACGGGATTGGGTGGCAACCGTGCACGGGGTGAGAAACCGAGGACATGAGACCCGGCCAGACCAAAGGTCTGCCCGAACACGGCTGCCATGAAAAATGCCGAAACTCACATCGTCGGGTTCTCACGCCCGGCCACCAAAATTGGCGACCCGAGGAAGTTATCCCTGATGATTGTCCCGGCATATCTGGAACCTTCCGGCAGGCGCGTAGGATAGGTCCCAAGCATGGCCTTACTGAAGCATTTGGTTTCAGATTCGGAAATGTCGTACGCCGTTGCGGGGTGGCTGATCAGGAGCTGGTAATGGCCACCAGGTGCATGTCGAAAGATTGGGTCAGGGCCACCAGGTGCCTGCCGGTGTTTTTGCAGCGCCTATCAGGAGGGTGTCAGAAATTTTGTGTTCGGGCATACCATGAGTAAGAGGTGCATGTATGCCAACCAAAAAGAAACCGCTTCGAGAGTTACCGAAGGTCCCGAAAGAGCTGCTTGAACAGTTTTCCGCGACCCCGCTGATGACCGCCGAGGCCATTGAGGAGGCCTCTGCCGCCTTCAAGAAAGCACTGATCGAGCGAGCCCTGAACGCCGAACTTGGTCATCACCTGGGCTATCCTCCGGGCGCGCAGCGCCCAGAGGATGAGACCAACCAGCGCAATGGCACGAGTGGCAAGACTGTGCTGACAGGCGATGGCCCGCTACGGCTGGATATCCCTCGGGACCGTGACGGCAGCTTCTCGCCCATTCTGATCCCCAAGCATGAGCGCCGTTACACCGGATTCGATGACAAAATCATCGCCATGTACGCCCGTGGAATGACGGTCAGAGAGATACGGGCCTTCCTGTCCGAGCAGTATGGAACCGACGTTTCACCCGATTTCATCAGCTCTGTGACAGACGAGGTCATGGAAGAGATTGGCGCGTGGCAGCAGCGGCCACTGGAGCCGATGTACCCGGTCATTTTCTTCGATGCGCTGCGGGTGAAGATCCGCGAAGAAGGCCTGGTGCGCAATAAGGCCATTTACCTGGCGCTGGGCGTTCTTCCCGACGGGACGCGCGATATCCTGGGCATCTGGATCGAGAACACCGAGGGTGCAAAGTTCTGGATGAAGGTCTTTAACGATCTCAAGAAGCGTGGCGTCGAGGACGTGCTGATTGCCGTGACCGACGGCCTCAAAGGCATGCCAGAAGCCCTCAGCGCAGTATTTCCAGAGACGACGTTGCAGACATGCATCGTGCACCTGATCCGCAACAGCCTGGACTATGCGGCGTGGGACAAGCGTCGAGAGCTGGCCAAAGCGCTGAAACCGATTTACCAAGCCATCAATGCCGAAGCGGCTGAGCAAGCACTCGATGAGTTTGAGAGCGGGCCGTGGGGCGAGAAATATCCGACGGTGGTGGCTGCCTGGAGGCGCGCCTGGGATCGAGTGATTCCATTTTTCGTCTTCCCACCGGCCATCAGGAAGGTGATTTACACCACCAACGCCATTGAGAGCATCAATGCTCAGCTACGCAAGATCATCAAGACCCGGGGCCATTTTCCGAACGATGACGCAGCCACCAAACTGATCTGGCTGGGGCTGCGAAACATCACGGCGAATTGGGGCTCGGCGGCGCATGATTGGAAAAGTGCAATGAATCAGTTTGCGATTCTGTACGGAGATCGGTTCATCAG
>NZ_JBMOWQ010000248.1:0-31522 GCF_049310485.1 Pseudomonas sp. GZD-209 | reverse complement strand
CAAGAAGCAACACCTCTTTCTGTGCGTGGGAGCGGGCTTGCCCCGCGATGACCTGACGCCGGCTCAGGCGCCGAGCAACTCGGCAATCGCCTTGCCCACGTCCTGGGTCGAACGGCTGCCGCCCATGTCACGGGTGGTGTCGCCATTGGCAATCACGGTTTCGATGGCCTTGAGGATGTCGTCGTGGGCGGCCTGGTAGCGGGCGTCGTCGCCGTCCTTGCCGAGGAACTCGAGCATCAGTGCACCCGACCAGATCATCGCGATCGGGTTGGCGATGTTCTGCCCGTAGATGTCCGGCGCCGAGCCGTGCACCGGTTCGAACAGCGACGGGAACTTGCGCTCAGGGTTGAGGTTGGCCGACGGCGCGATGCCGATGGTGCCGGCGCAGGCCGGGCCCAGGTCGGAGAGAATGTCGCCGAACAGGTTGGAGGCCACCACCACGTCGAAGCGCTCCGGCTGCAGCACGAAGCGCGCGCAGAGGATGTCGATGTGCTGCTTGTCCCAGCTGATCTCGGGGTAGTGCGCGGCCATGGCGGCGGTGCGCTCGTCCCAGTAAGGCATGCTCACGGCCATGCCGTTGGACTTGGTGGCCGAGGTGACATGCTTGCGCTCGCGGGTCTGGGCGACTTCGAAGGCGTACTTGAGGATGCGGTCGACGCCACGGCGGGTGAACACCGACTCCTGCAGGACGAATTCATTTTCGGTGTTCTCGAACATGCGCCCACCCAGCGACGAGTATTCGCCTTCGGTGTTCTCGCGGATTACCACGAAGTCGATGTCGCCTGGCTGCTTGTTCGCCAACGGGCAGGGCACGCCTGGGAACAGGCGCACCGGACGGATGTTGACGTACTGGTCGAAGTCGCGGCGGAACTTGAGCAAGGAGCCCCACAGCGAGATGTGGTCCGGGACCTTGTCCGGCCAGCCGACGGCGCCGAAATACAGGGCATCGAAGCCCTTGAGCTGCTCGAACCAGTCGTCCGGCATCATCTTGCCGTGGGCCAGGTAGTAGTCGCAGCTGGCCCACTCGAAGAATTCGAACTCAAGGTTCAGGCCGTGCTTGCGGGCGGCGGCCTCGACCACGCGGATGCCTTCCGGGAGGACTTCGTTGCCGATGCCGTCACCGGGGATGGCGGCGATTTTGAAGGTCTTGGTCATGGGGGCGCATCTCGTGTTCAGGGAGGATGCACTCATGCTATAAGGGCGCGCTGCGGAGATAATCCGCTATTCGATCAATTCTTGGTGCACGAATCGTGAATAATCTGCCGAACCTCGACGACCTCGATATCTTCCTCCAGGTAGCGCGCCGCGCCAGCTTTGCCGCCGTGGCGGACGAGCGCGGCATGTCGGCGGCGTTCGTCAGCAAGCGCATCCGTCTGCTCGAAGAGAGCCTGGGGGTACGCCTGCTGCACCGCACCACCCGGCGGGTGACGGTCAGCGAAGAGGGCGAGCGGGTCTACCAGTGGGCGCAGCAGATCTTCGAGACCCTGCAACGCATGGGCGACGACCTCAATGCCGGCCAGCGCGAGCCCGCCGGGCAACTGCGCATCGCCAGCAGCCTGGGCCTGGGCCGGCGCTTCGTGGCGCCGGCCTTGTCGGAGCTGGCGGCGCGCTACCCACGGCTGGACATCCGCCTGGACGTGCACGACCGCCTGGTGGACCTGATCGCCGAAGGGGTGGACCTGGACATCCGCGTCGGCAACGTCATCGCCCCGCACCTGATCGCCAAGCCGCTGGCGCGCAACCGCCGGGTGCTGTGCGCCGCGCCCGGCTACCTGGCCGAGCGGGGCACGCCCAAGGTGTTGGCCGACCTGGCCAGCCATGACTGCCTGGTGATCAAGGAGCGCGACCACCCGTTCGGGCTGTGGCACCTTGAAGGCCCGCAAGGCGAGGAGAGCGTGCGGGTGACCGGCGCCCTGTCGAGCAACCATGGCGAGGTGGCGCACCAGTGGTGCCTGGACGGGCGGGGCATCCTGCTGCGCTCATGGTGGGATGTTCACGACAGCATCGAGGACGGGCGGCTGGTGCAGGTGCTGCCCGACTACCAGCAGGCGGCGGACATCTGGGCGGTGTACACCGCGCCGCTGGCCGGCTCGGCCAAGGTCCGGGTGGCGGTTGAGTTCTTCCGCCAGTACTTCGCCGAGCGCTATCGCTTGCCGGACTGAGGGCCTAGGTTTTGTACGAAAGTTTGGTCATCCAACGTTGTGGGAGCGGGCTTGCCCCGCGATCTGCCGCAACGCGGCAGCAAAGCCTGAATCCGCAGCGTCTTTGACACTATTTGATATCGGGTGCAGGAGTACTTCGCACTCCATCGCGGGGCAAGCCCGCTCCCACAGAACTTTTCGTACAGAGCCTAGAGAGCTTTTTCATAGGTCTGGAGAACATTTTTACTAATTTTCCCGCCGTCCAGAGTGGCGCACCATCGGCTCACATCAATAACAACTGACCGCGAACGCGGTCGATGTGGGAGCGCAGCGTGTTCGACCTTTCCTTCTGGCAGCAGCGGGCCAACCGCCAAACATTCATCGACACCGCCCTGATTGGCGGCCACTCGGTGAAGGCCTCCTCGGGGGCGACTTTCGACGCCATCAACCCGGCCACCAACCAGTTGCTCGCCCGGGTGGCGGCCTGCGCTGAAGACGAAGTCGACCTGGCCGTGCGCAGCGCCCGCCGCGCATTCGAGCAAGGGCCCTGGGCGCGCATGGCACCCACCCAGCGCAAGAAAATCCTCATCAAGCTGGCCGACCTGCTGCTGGCGCACCGCGAAGAACTGGCGCTGCTGGACTCGCTGAACATGGGCAAGCCGGTGATGGATGCCTACAACATCGACGTGCCCGGCGCGGCCGGGGTATTCGCCTGGTACGGCGAGGCGCTGGACAAGGTCTACGACCAGGTCGCGCCCACCGCCGCCAATGCGCTGGCCACCATCACCCGCGAACCCCTGGGCGTGATTGCCGCCGTGGTGCCGTGGAACTTCCCGCTGGACATGGCCGCCTGGAAGCTGGCGCCGGCCCTGGCCGCCGGCAACAGCGTGGTGCTCAAGCCTGCCGAGCAGTCGCCGTTCTCGGCCCTGCGCCTCGGCCAGTTGGCACTGGAGGCGGGCATCCCCGAGGGCGTGCTGAACGTGGTGCCGGGCTTGGGTGAGCAGGCCGGCAAGGCCCTGGGGCTGCACCCGGACGTCGATTGCCTGGTGTTCACCGGCTCCACCCAGGTGGGCAAGTACTTCATGCAGTACTCGGCCCAGTCGAACCTCAAACAGGTGTGGCTGGAGTGCGGCGGCAAGAGCCCCAACCTGGTGTTCGCCGATTGCCAGAACCTTGACCTGGCCGCCGAGAAGGCCGCGTTCGGCATCTTCTTCAACCAGGGTGAGGTGTGCTCGGCCAACTCGCGGCTGTACGTGCAGCGCTCGATCCACGACGAGTTCGTCGAACGGGTGATTGCCAAGGCCCAGGCCTGGCTGCCGGGCGACCCGCTCGACCCGGCCAGTGCCGCCGGTGCGATCGTCGACAGCGAGCAGACCGCGCGCATCGTGCGGGCGATCGGCCAGGCGCGCGAGGAGGGCGCGACGTTGCTCAGCGGTGGCGAGCAACTGACCTTCAATGGTTCGTCCAACTTCATCACGCCGACGATTTTCGGCAACGTCAGCAGTGATAGCCGTCTGGCCCGCGATGAAATTTTCGGGCCGGTGCTGGCCATCAGCGCGTTCGACAGCGAAGAGCAGGCGGTGCAGTTGGCCAATGACAGCATCTACGGGTTGGCTGCGTCGGTGTGGAGCGACGACCTCAACCGCGCCCACCGTGTGGCCAAGGCGCTTAAGGCCGGTACGGTTTCGGTCAATACCATGGATGCGCTGGATACCACGGTGCCGTTTGGTGGCGGCAAGCAATCCGGGTTCGGCCGCGATCTGTCGCTGCACTCGTTCGACAAGTACACGCAGTTGAAGACCACCTGGTTCCAGTTGCGGTAAGGGTCAGGGCTGGGAGGTGTTCGCCTTTGGATGTTCTGCGCCTGGGAGATCGAGCGCCGCCCGCGCGGCGCATCGCGGGACAAGCCCGCTCCCACATTTGTTTCGGGCCAGTCTTTCCTGTGCCATCACCTGGTCCGCCTTGTTGGTACGACGCGGTTTCGGCGTGGTCGCTGATGCTGCTCCACATGACTCAAGGCATGCACGAAGGCGGGCAGCGGTACTTTCACAGGACTCACTGGCCCGAAACAGATGTGGGAGCGGGCTTGTCCCGCGATGCGCCGCGCGGGCGGCGCTCGATCTCATAGGCGCTACCGCTGTCTTGTCATGCACCAGGAACCACCCATAACAAAAAATCCCCCCGCATCCCCCCGGGCTCTGCGGGCTCGGGCCGACTGGCCCAACTGCCTCGATACACACAACCATAAATCGTGAGGGAGTTTCCATGCGTACCATCACCGCGTCACTCAGCCTTGCAGTGCTCGCCGCTGCCAGTCTTCCCGCCCTTGCCGGCACTTCCAGCCTCACCATCATCTCCTTTGGCGGCGCCACCAAGGCCGCGCAGCAGGCCGCCTACTTCCAGCCCTTCGAGCAGAGCGGGGCAGGCAAGGTGGTGGCCGGCGAATACAACGGCGAACTTTCCAAGGTCAAGGCCATGGTCGATGTCGGCCATGTGTCCTGGGACGTGGTGGAGGTCGAAAGCCCCGAGCTGATCCGCGGCTGCGAGGCGGGCCTGTTCGAGCGCATCGACCCGGCCCTGCTGGGCGATCAGGCCAACTACCTGCCCGGTACCGTGAGCGAGTGCGGCGTGGCCAGTTATGTCTGGTCCATGGTGCTGGCCTACAACACCCAGAAGCTCGCCAACGGGCCGACCTCCTGGGCGGACTTCTGGGACACCCAGCGCTTCCCGGGCAAGCGCGGGCTGCGCAAGGGCGCCAAGTACACCCTCGAGGTCGCGCTGCTGGCCGATGGCGTTCCACGCCAGGACCTGTACACCGTGCTGGGCACGCCAGAGGGCGTCAACCGGGCCTTCAAAAAGCTCGACCAGATCAAGCAGAACATTCAGTGGTGGGAGGCCGGCGCGCAACCGCCGCAGTGGCTGGTGGCCGGTGATGTGGTGATGTCCGCCGCCTACAACGGGCGCATCGCCTCGGCGCAGAAGGACGGCTCGAAGCTTGGCATCGTCTGGCAAGGCAGCCTGTACGATCCGGACCACTGGGCCATCGTGCGCGGCTCCAAGAGCAAGGAGCTGGCGCAGCAGTTCATCACCTTCGCCAGCCAAGCCGCCACGCAGAAAACCTTCTCCAGCCACATCCCCTACGGCCCGGTGCGGACCGATGCGGTCAATGCATTGCCGGCCGACATCCAGCAGCAACTGCCGACGGCCCCGGCCAACCTGGCCGAGGCCCAGCTGGTGAACGCCGAGTTCTGGGTCGATCACGGCGAAGAGCTGGAAGAGCGCTTCAATGCCTGGGCGGCGCGCTGACCCCCGCGCTACTGCGCGCTGGTGAGCCCGCCCCGGGCATGGAAAGATGGGAAACGCCGTTGCAGCGATGCAACGGCTTTTTCCGATTCAAGAGGCAAGCAAGCAGATGAGCAGAGACCGCCTTCAATCCGCAGAGTGGTTCGAGCAGATCGCCCACGTGGTCGATTGCATCGGCACGTCGGCGTTCGTCGAGTCGCTGTTCGCCGCGCTGAACTACCTGGCGCCTTCCCACGCCATCACCGTGTTCCTGTTCCCCCATCAAGGGCTGCCTTCGGCCTTGTTCGAGCGGGACGAGGAAGGGCCGTGGATGCCCGAGGGCAGCATCGGCAAGTACCTGGAAGGTTTCTACCTGCTGTGCCCGTTCTACCGGGCCTGCATCGAGGGCATTGCCCCAGGCTGCTACCGGCTGAGCGATGTGGCACCGGACCACTTCAAGCGCAGCGAATACTACGTGTCGTTCTACCAGCATGCGCGGCTCGAGGATGAGCTGAACTACATCGTGCCACTGGGGCCCAAGCTGACCATTGCCGTGGCCTTGGCCAGTACCCGCCGCCTGGGCCGGCAGCAGGTCGACGAACTCAAGCGCATTGCCCCCTGGGTGCTGGCCGTGGTGCGCCGGCATTGGGGGGACCTGGATGCGGATGCGCTGGGTGGGCGCTTCGAAAGTGCGCTGGGGCGCCAGATCAACGCCGCGCTGACCCAGTTCGGCTCGTCGCTGTTGACCGAGCGCGAGTGCCTGGTGGCCCAGTACATGCTGCGCGGGCATTCCATCCGCTCGCTGGCCGAACGGCTGGGGATCAGCGAAGACACGGTCAAGACCCACCGCAAGCATGTGTACAGCAAGCTGGACATCGCCAAGCAGTCGGAGCTGTTCTCGCTGTTCATCGCCTCGGTGGCCCAGGCCCAGGAAGGGTTGAGCAAGGATCCGTTGGAGAGCTACCTGCGGCGCAGGCGGTGAGGTTCGCTGAGGTTCGCCGGTGTTTTTGCAGCGCCTATGAGATCGAGCGCCGCCCGCGCGGCGCTTCGCGGGTAAACCCGCTCCCACCGTTTGTTTCGGGCCAATTATTTCTGTGAAAGTACCGGCGCCTGCCTTGGTGCATGCCTTGAGTCATGTGGGGCGGCGGCAACGCACACGCTGAAACCGCGTCGTACCAACAAGGCGGACCAGGTAATGGCACAGGAGAGACTGGCCCGAAACAAACTGTGGGAGCGGGTTTACCCGCGAAGCGCCGCGCGGGCGGCGCTCGATCTCAAGAGCGCTGCAAGCCTGTCGCCCTGCACCTGGCCGCCCACATGCGATTTCAACTATGTCGAACCGTTCAAAAAGGGGCGCAAAGCGCCCCAGGCATTCAAGGAGTCATTCACCAACTCCACCAGCTTCCGGCGACAGACCTGCCAGCCAGCCCCTCACGTCGCACCTACCCGAAATCCTCCCTGCGCACCGGCCGGGTCAACCGCTCTGGCCGCTCCGGCGCAGGCGGATTGGTCGGCAACAGCACCAGCCCATCCAGCACCTTGTTCAACAGCGCTTCGATCATTTCCAGCGACAACTGCGTACCGCCCAGCAACCGCCGCGCATCGCCGTGCGCGTCTTCGCGGGCGAGGGTGGTGGCCTGGTAGGTCTGTTGCACGAGTTGCAGGGCATGCACCAGTGCGTCCTCGGCGAATACGCCGGGGCGGACGGTGAACAGTGGGGCGTGGTGGTGGTTGCAGGTGCCGAAGGTGTAGCGGTCGCAGCGGGGTTGCTGGGGTGGATCAGGTATTCCTTTGCACATGGTGGAACTCCCTTCGTAGATGAAGAAATCCGCCACGGCCTGCCGCCAAGCAGGTGAGGGTGACGGACTACGCAAGGTTGGCGGACCGGTACGAAGGGAACCGGCACTTCCGAAGAAGTCCATGCGCAGCCCGCCATAGAGCATCTTCGCGGGCACAAAAAAAGCGCCTGCGAAGGTGGGTATGGGCGCTTTGCGCCTTCGTTCCAGGCCGCCAAGCCCGGGTCACTGTTGTATCAGTGACGCGCGTAGGCTAGCGAAATGCGATAAGTTCTGCAAGCGCTAGCTTGTGTAGCTATTTAGTTAGTCCAGCTCTGTTTCCTCATCGTGGGGCGAGATACTTTCAATGTATTGGTCAATTGCGTCGCGCTTGCTCATGAGTTCAATGTTGTTTTTGATTTCTTGATCAATGTGCTTCTTTGTTAACATCATTTCTCTGATGTGTTCGATGTGTTCAAAGTGTGGAATGTTAAGGTTCTTTACAGCTGCCATATATGTCTTTATGTTTTCGGGCGCTTGGAATTTTGTTGTTTTCTCCAAGAGTTCTGAAACTTTGGAAAGATTATAGATTTCTAGATTTTTGGATAGCCTGCTGGCTAAATCAATGCTATTAAGGTTTGCGGAGTAAAATTTGTTGTGGGGTAGGTGCGGGGTGGTTGATGGTGTTTCGTTCTTGTTGTGAGCGTCTTTGATTGATTTTTCGCTAATTGCTGTCTTAAAAATTGCTTTGCTTTCTCGCAGAAAGTCAGCAGTGCTGTACATATGAAAAAACTGGGTTTGCGTTTTTTGAAATATTTCGCATTTCAAATTTTCGTGGGGACCAATGTGCTTGTCTCCGGCCGAGTCGATTATCGTCCACCAGTCCTCTTTGAGGTCGTCAGTAATAAATATGACGTTATCGGATGGTTGATCTTTCAGCCTCTGAATCAGCTGGTTCCAGAGTATCAAATCTCCGAATTGACGTTCGTAAGTCAAGCCTCCGTGAGTGAATTTGGAAGATTCGAAATCTCCCTTACTCTTTTTTTCATCTTCATACCCAGGTGGGATTTTGCTGGCGTAGCGTATCGCCCCTAAACGATAGATCTCGTCTAGCCATGCTTGGTCTGTAGGAGGAGAACCAATCTTACCGTTGGTGTATTCGTCAAGTTTTGACAAGATCTTATCCGGGGAGCGTACATCGGGTTGTTTTTTGTCCCATTCGGAAACTTTCTTTTTGCACTTGGAGGCTTCTGATTTTACGCTCTCAGTGAGTATGGAGAGATGATTGTTGAGGTCGGGAAATTTTTTATCTATATCGTTTTCTTGAATGCAAGTGGTGATGGCGCTGGTCAGATTGTCGAGTGCCGAATTTATGGTTCTGAATATTTTCTTTTCGTTTTTTATTATAGTTAGCCGTCTTCTATGGTACTCAAGGCCTACTTGGAAGGGTATCCATATACGGTCGTTGATACTTTCTAATGCACTAAAAAAATCTTCGCGAGTACTTTCTTCGTATCCGTAAAGATTAAGAAAGACGTTGGTGTCAAAAACAAAGATCGTATTATCTGACGTCCATGCAGCGGAAATTTCATTTTGCTCTGGGGCGACAAAGCTTTTAAACAGGTCCTTCATGTCTTGGCTCTGGAGTCGTAGCTGTTGTTGGAGCGGATCCTAATACGAAGTGATGGTCAAATGCCATCACTCGTAGTCTTTGGTCGAACACGGCGTGATGATTCAAAATGGTCCAGCCAACGGCCACTCCACCGCCACCCTGACCTGATCCCCATCCAGCTCCGCCTGCGCCGTATCCCCCCGGTGCACGTTATGCCTTACCGAAACCGCCACCCCTTTGGCCGCCCCACTCTGCACCACATAGCGCGCCTCCAGGTCCCGCTCCCAGTGCTTGCCATCCTTGCCATACCCCAGATACGCATACCCCCCACGCGGATCCACATGGGTGCCATCGATATCAAACCCGCGCACATACAACGCCGTCAGGCTCAACCCCGGCACGCCATAGGCCCCCATGTTCAGGTCATACCTGGCCTGCCACGACTTCTCGTTCGGCGCATTGAAGTCCGACAGCTGCACGGCGTTACCCAGGTAGATCGCCCCGCGGCTGACGTAGTCGAACGGCGTGTTGCCGTCCACCTGCTGCCACCCGAGGCTGAACGCGTGCGGGCCCTGGGCGTAGCGCGAGACCAGGCTCCAGGTGGTGTTGTCGATGCGCCCGGACAGGGCCTTGCCAGTGTCGGTGGTGCGGTACAGGTTGAGGTCCAGGCTCAGGCTGCGCTGGTCGTCGAATGCGTGGCTAAGGGTGCTGCCGAGGTAGTGCTGGTTCCAGGTGTCTTCATAGCGGGAGCTGTACAGGCTGGCGCTGACGTTGGCGGTCGGGTTCCACACGGCGCCGGCCAGGTCGAAGCTGTTGCCCTGGCGGCCGTTGGAGTAGTTCACCACGAAGCCTTGGTCGTGGCTGGAGGCATTGCGGTCGGTGCCTTCGTTGAAGTGCCCGGCCACCAGCTTGAGCCGGTCGATCTCGTTGCTGGTGAGGAACCAGCCGGTGAAGGTCTCGGGCAACAGGCGGCTGTCTGACGAGCTGAACACCGGGGTCTTGACCCGTTGCTCGCCGTAGGCCAGCACGGTGTTGGAGGCGCGCAGTTTCACCGCCGCGCCACCCCGGCTGTATTCGCTCTTGGGGTGGCCGTCGTTGTCGATGGCCAGCAGGCGCGCCTTGCCGGCGCGGCCGCCGCCGCTGTCGAGCTGCACGCCAAGGTAGGCGTGGGCATCGACGCCCACGCCTATAAGACCTTGGGTGAAGCCGGAACTGAATGTACCCATCAGGCCATAGGCCCATTCCTCGGCCTTGCCGCTGCGTTCGGCGCGGGGTTTGTAGGCGTTGCGCGCGGCACTGTTGCGCCCGCCGTTGCGGTAGTCGCGCTGGTCGTAGACGGTACGGTTGAGCAAGCTCCAGCTGCTGTCTTCGACGATGCCATTGGCCTTGGACTGGGCGGAGTCGGCCAGGGCCAGCGGGCTGAGGCCAAGCAGCGGCAGGGCGATGAACAGCGGTTTCATTGCGCGGCCTCCAGCTTTTGCAACTGCACGGCGAGGCGGCTGGCCGCGCGGGCGGGCAGGGCGCCTGGCAACTGCGCCGGCGCGGGCTCGCCCACCTGCACCAGCATCACCATGCCCATCGCCAGGTGCGGGATGCACTGGATGCCATACAGCCCGGGCTGGCTGAAGGTGTATTCGAACGGCTGGTTGAGCTTGCTCTTGAACGCTTCGACGCCTGCCGGCAGCAGGCCAGGAATGCTCGCGGCGTTGTGCCCGGCCTGGGTCGGCAGAAAGCGCACGGTGTCGCCTGGGGCAATGCGCAGGTGGTCCGGCTCGTAGACCATTGCCCCCGCGGCGCCGCGGTTGAGCATCTTCACTTCGAACACCTCGGCCTGGGCGGCGGCGGTGGTCAGCAAGGCGGCAAGCAGCAGGGCGGCGGAGCGGGGCGGCATGGGCAGAACTTCCTGGTTCAGGGGGCGCGAAAACGCAGGATGCGCGCGCCGTCGAAGGGGTCGGTGAGGTAGTGAGCGTGTACGCCGAAAGTGCTCAGCAGGCGCTCTGGGGTGAGCACAGCTTCGGGCTTGCCGAGGGCGACCAGGCGGCCCTGGTCGAGCACGGCCAGGCGGTCGCAGGTGAGGGCCTGGTTGAGGTCGTGCAGGGCCACCAGGGTGGTCACCGGCAGGGCCTGGACCTGTTGCAGCAGGCTCAGCTGGTGCTGGATATCCAGGTGGTTGGTCGGCTCGTCGAGCAGCAGCAGTTGTGGGCGCTGGGCCAGGGCACGGGCGATGTGCACGCGCTGGCGTTCGCCACCGGACAGCTCGCGCCAGATGCGCTGGCTGAGGTGGCTGGCGTCGACGTCGGCCAGGGCCTGGTCGACGATGGCGCGGTCGGCCTTGCCGAAGGGTGCCAGTGCCGACAGCCAGGGTGTGCGGCCCAGTGCCACGGCTTCGAAGACACTGATGGCGTCCTGGGTGTCGGCCTGTTGCTCGACCAGTGCCAGCTGTTGGGCAATGCGCCGGCGTGGCAGTTTCGCCAAGGGTTCCCCGAGCAAGTGCACATGGCCCGTGGTGGGTGTGCGCAGGCCGGCGAGCAGCTTGAGCAAGGTGGATTTGCCCGAGCCGTTGGGGCCGACGATACCGAGGGTTTCACCGGGACGCACGGCCAGGTCGATACCTTGCAGCACCTCGCGCTCACCCAGGCGCAGGCTCAAGCCTTGGCAGGCGAGCGGGGCGACTTCCAGCGAATTCATCACGGTCATGGGCGCCCCCGGCGGCTGACCAAAATCAGCGCGAACACCGGTGCGCCGATCAGCGCGGTGACCACGCCCACGGGGATCACCTGGCCGGCGATCAGGGTGCGCGAAAGGATGTCGGCGACGATCAGGAACAGCGCCCCCCCGAGGGCGCTGGCCGGCAGCAGGCGGCTGTGGCCGGGGCCGAGCAGCAGGCGCAGGGCGTGGGGGATGACCAGACCGACGAAACCGATGGCGCCGACGATCGACACCATCACCGCGGTCACCAGCGCCGTGCAACTGATCAGCAGCAGCTGGGTGCGGCGTACCGGCACGCCCAGCGAGGCGGCGGAATCGGCGCCGAAGGTGAAGGCGTCCAGTGCGCGGCGGTGCCACAGGCACACCGCCAGGCCGAGCACGGCCACCGGCAGTGCCAGCCACACCGACGGCCAGCGCACGCCGCTGAGGTTGCCCAGCAGCCAGAACAGGATGCCGCGCGCCTGCTCGGCGGTGGCCGACTTGGTGATCAGGAAGGCGGTCAGGGCGTTGAACAGTTGCGACCCGGCAATGCCTGCCAGGATCACCTGGGCGTTGTTGTGGCTGCTGGCGCTGGCGCGCGACAGCAAGAGCACCAGGCCGAACGCCGCCAGCGCGCCGATGAAGGCGCCGCCGGACAGCGACAGCGCTGCGCCGCCCAAGCCAAGCAGGCCGACCGCCACGGCGCCGGTCGAGGCGCCTGCGGACAGGCCCAGCAAGTAGGGCTCGGCCAGCGGGTTGCGCAGCAGCGCCTGCAGCACCACGCCGCAGGTGGCCAGGCCCGCGCCGCAGGCGGCGGCGACCAGGGTGCGCGGCAGGCGGTAGTTCCAGACGATGCCGGCGTCGATCGGGTCGAGGGCGTGACCGGCCTGCCACAGCTGGTTGGCCAGCACCTGCCAGACCAGGTCGATGCTCAGGCGGGTTTCGCCGATGGCGATGCCGGCGAGCATGGCCAGCAGCAGGGCGGCCAGCGCGGCAATGGCGAGGGGCAGCAGGCGGCTCATGGTTGTGGCGCTTGGCCGCTGGCGAAGGCTGCCGACAACCGCTCAAGGCCGCGGAACAGGCGAATGCCGGCCTGCATGGCGTCGGCATCGAGAACGATGATGCGGCCGTTTTTCACGGCGTCCATGTTCTTGGTTACCGGGTCGCTGCGCAGGAATTCGAGCTTCTTCTGGAAGTCGTCGGCGGGGAAGCGGCGGCGGTCCATGCGGGCGACGATCAGCCAGGTGGGGTTGGCTTTGGCCAGGGTTTCCCAACCCACGGTGGGCCATTCTTCGCTGGACTCGACCACGTTGCGCACGCCCAGGGTCTGCAGCATGAAGTCGGCCACGCCCTGGCGGCCGGCGACGTAGGGGTCGATCTCAAGGTCGGCGCTGGAGAACCAGAACAGCGCGCTGGTGCCGGCAAGGTCCTTGCCGGCCAGTTGCTGTCTGGCATGCTCCAGCTGGCCCTTGAGCTGCGCGTTCAGCGCCGTGCCACGGTCCTGCACGTCGAAGATCTCGGCCAGCTGGCTGACGCTCTTGTAGATGGTCTCGACCTTGAACGGCTGCAGGCGGGTACCGTCGGCGCCGACCAGGTTGTCCTTGCCTTCGCAGTCGGACGGCAGCAGGTAGGTGGGGATCTTCAGTTCGGCGAACTGCTCGCGGGTAGCGACCACGCCCTGGGCGCCGACCATCCATTCGAACTGTACGGCCACCAGCTGCGGGCGTTTGCCCACCACGGCTTCGAAGCTGGGGTCGTTGTCGGCCAGGCGCTCGACCTTGTCGTTCTGCGTCTTGAACTCGGGCAGCACATTGTTGAACCACAGCGAGGTGCCAGCCAGTCTGTCGCCCAGGCCCAGCGCATAGAGCATCTCGGTGCCGGCCTGGCCGATGGTCACGGCGCGCTCGGGCGCCTGGGCGAAGGTTTGCGGCACGCCGCAGTTTTCGACAGTGAGCGGGTAGTGCGTGGCGGCGGCCTGGGCCAGGCCGGTCAGCGACATGGCGGCGAGCAGGGTGGCGATACGGGGCAGCATGGTCGGGCGATCTCCTGTCGAAGGGTGCACGGAATGAGCACGGACAGGCATCGCCAGGCTTCGGGCAGGGCGCCCGAGGCAAACTAACGGATGGCCATCCCGGACACCCCGCCGGTTGGTGAACATGTGCCGGCAGGTCTCCTGACTGGTGCGTCCTGGCCCTGCGCCAGCCTTCCCGGACACACAGTCCAGTGGCATCGATGGCGCGGGCTCGGCACCTACAGTTGCGGGGGCAGTTCCCTTTGGCGCGCGGGTGGCGGCCTGGGGATTCCCTATTAATTCCGAGTGGAAACCGGCGGGCGGCATGGTAGACCATCACCCGCCGGGTGAAAACGCCTTTACAGGTATTTGAGCCAGGCAATGTCGCGCCGGCGTGCCTTCAGGCGGGCGAACCCACGCACCGGCAGGTACAACGCCGCTGCCAACAGCACGGCACTCAGCCACACCGCGGCGATGCCGTCGAAGCCGAAATAGTCGCCATGGTTGAGGCCCAGCAGCGCCACGCAGGCCAGGTACAGCAGCTTGAGCACATACAGGTGCAGCAGGTAGAAGAACATCGGCGCGGCGCCGAACACCGCCAGTATGCTGATCCAGCGGGCGGCCCCTGCGCGCTCGAAGCCGCGTAGCAGCAACAGGCCGGTGCCCAGGGTAAGGGCGAGGAACAGCAGTGACGGCGGGTATTTGGTGATGTTGAAGAAGCTCATCAGGGTTTGCGTGACACTTGGGTAGCTGCTCCACGGCGCTTCGCCGTAGCCGTTGAGCAGGCGCAGCACGACGAAACCGAGCAGTGCGGCGGTGCCGGCCAGCAGCAAACGGTGCTGGCGCTCAGCGGCATTGCTGGTGCGGGCGAACCACGGGCCCAGGCCATAACCCAGGGCGATCACGCCAATCCACGGCAGCACCGGGTAGGAGGTGCGCAGGCGCAGGCTCTCGGTCGCTTGCAGCCAGCCACGGTCATGCAGGATCGCCCAAGGCACGTGCAGCGCCGATTCCGGGCCGAAATGCAGGCCATCGAGCAGGTTGTGCCCGGCCACGATCAGCGCACCCAGCGCCAGCAGCGCCGGGCGCGGCAGCCACACCAGCAGCGACAGGGCGATCATGCTGATACCGATGGCCCAGATCACCTGCAGGTAGATCACGCTCGGCGGCAGTTGGAAGGTCCAGGCGAAGTTGACCAGGGTGAACTCCAGCGCCACCAGGAACAGCCCGCGCTTGAACAGGAACGCCGAGACGTCGCTGCGGCCCTGGTACTTCTCGCCGTACAGCCAGGCCGACAGCCCGGTCAGCAGCACGAACACCGGCGCGCACAGGTGGGCCAGGGTGCGGCTGACGAACAGGCTGGGGTCGGTGGCGTCGATGCTCATCGGGTCGCTGACCTGGCGATGCAGGAAGAAGGTTTCGCGCACGTGGTCGAGCAGCATGAACAGGATCACCAGGCCGCGCAGGGCATCGATGCTCTGCAGGCGCTGGGTGAGCAGGGTGGGGGAGGCGGTGGCGCTGGTCATCGGCAAGGGGTCGCAGGCAGGAATGAATGTCAAATGAAACGTTATCTTATAACTATTCATGTTGTGCTGAACAGAGGCTTGGGTGGGTAAATCTGCATGCCCGCCAGGAGGGAGTGCCATTGCATGGCGATTGGCCTGCTCGGGCCACTTGTGCTTTGGCGAGCATTGGCGGATACATGCAGGCCGCGTGACGATGAATGTAATTTGCCGACAAGGACTGCCATGAAACCCACCCATCTGCTGCTGGCCTCATTGCTGCTGGCGTTGCCGTGCGCCTCGGCCCTGGCCGACAGCTGCCGCAAGAACATCCAGGGCGGCGAGGATTGCCGCTACAGCGACGGCACCACCTCCAGCAGCCGCGCCAATATCATGGGCGGCTTCGATACCACCTACAGCGACGGGCGCCGCTCCAGCAGCCGCTCGAATATCCAGGGTGGGCAGGATACGCGCTACAGCGACGGTAGCTCTTCGAGTAGTCGGTCGAATATCCAGGGTGGGCAGGACACGCGCTACAGCGATGGCCGCTCTTCCAGCAGCCGGGCGAATATTCAGGGTGGGCAGGATACGCGCTACAGCGATGGCAGCTCTTCCAGTAGCCGGTCGAATATCCAGGGTGGGCAGGACACGCGTTACAGCGGTGGTAGCCGAGAGCGTGATCAGGGGCGGCGGTGGTAGGGGCTGCAATGTGTTCGGCTGGACATCTTCAGCGCCTATGAGATCGAGCGCCGCCCGCGCGGCGCTTCGCGGGTAAACCCGCTCCCACAGTTTGTTTCGGGCCAATTATTCCTGTGAAAGTACCGGCGCCTGCCTTGGTGCATGCCTTGAGTCATGTGGGGCGGCGGAAACGCCCACACTGAAACCGCGTTGTACCAACAAGGCGGACCAGGTGATGGCACAGGAAAGACTGGCCCGAAACAAACTGTGGGAGCGTGTTTACCCGCGAAGCGCCGCGCGGGCGGCGCTCGATCTCGAGAGCGCTGCAAAGCTATCGCCCTACACCTGCCCGCCCATACGCGCGACTAAGTCGGCCACTTGAACCCCCACACCTCCCTCACGCCGCCCGCTCCAGCACATCCAGCAACTCGACAAACTCCTGCGCCAGCCGGTGGCGCGGCGCCAGATGCACCAAGGGCACCGCCGCTTCATGGGACTCGCGCATCTTGATCGAGTTGCTCAGGTACACCGGCAGCACCGGCAGCCCTTCGCCGCGCAACTGGTCGACCAGGGTCTGGTGCAGGGCGGTGCGCCCGGCGAACTGGTTGACCACCACGCCTTCAACCTGCAACGCGGCATTGTGGTCCTGGCGCAGCTCTTCGACCTCGGCCATCACGTTGAGCAGCGCCTGGCGCGAGAAGCTGTCGCAGTCGTAGGGGATCAGCAGGCGCTCGGCGGCCACCAGGGCGCTGAAGGTGTAGAAGTTCAGCGCCGGTGGCGTGTCGATGTAGATCCGCTCGTAGTCCGCCGACAGCTCCACCAGCAGCTTGCGCAGCTTGTTGATCTTGAACTTGCTCTCCAGCTTGCCTTGCAGGTCGGCAAGGTCGGGGCTGGCGGTGATCAGGTGCAGGTTGGCGTAGCGGGTTTCGGTAATGGCCACACGGTGCTTCTTGCCGGTGGCCGGCGCGGGGGCAAGGGTCTGGCGGAAGAAATCGGCGATGCCCGCCGGGATGTCGTGGTTGACCAGGCCGGTCAGGTAATAGGTGGCGTTGGCCTGGGGGTCGAGGTCCACCAGCAGGGTGCGATAACCTTCGGCGGCACTGGCGGCGGCCAGGTTACAGGCAATGCTGGACTTGCCTACACCGCCTTTCTGGTTGAACACGACACGACGCATGGCTGAATCATCCTTGAGGGAAAATGGCAGATCAGGGTCAATCCTATGACCGAAAGGTGACAGTTTTAAGACAAGGCTTGTTACATGTCCTGCCTGCGTCGTGCACCGGGGCGTACCGCGCCACTGTCACGGAGCGGCTTGCTGCAACGCCTGGAGTTCGTCCTCGACTTCTTGCATGCGCGCTTCGACCAAGGCCTGCACTTTCGGGTCCCTGGCGCTCTCGCGCATTAGCGCGGTCAGCTTTTCACTCAGCCGCTTGCCTTCATCGGTCTCGCCCAGCGCCTTGGCCTTGGCCGGGTCGCGGGTGGCGGCGACGATGGTTTCGAATTCGCCATCGTCGAAGTTCTTTTCGCTGTAGAGCCGGTACAGGTCCTGGCGCTGGTCCTCGACGGTCAGGTGCTTGCGCAGCACCGTCTTGATCTGTTCTTCGGGCAGCTTGGGGTGGGTCACGGCCAACAGCTGCGCCATGCGCCCGATGTTGTGCTCGTAGGCTTCCTGCAGGGGCAGGCTGGAGCGGATCTTTTCTTCGCGGCTGGGTGCCTGGTCGCAGGCGGCGAGGGCGGTGAGCAGCAGCAGGGGCAACAACAGTCTTGGCAAGCGGGGCATGGGGCAGGGGCCTTGGGTACGGTCAGGCTGGCGAGTGTACTGCAAGCAGGCCCGCCGCCAGCAGGGGCCTGCATGAAATAGGCGTCAGACCAGCAGCGCCGACCAGGTCGACACCAGCAACAACCCCGCCAGGCTCTGGTTGAACCAGCGCAATGCCCGGGGCGAATTCAGCCAGCGCGCGCTGCCGGCACCCAGCAGCGCCCAGGCGGTCATGCTCGGCAGGGCGATCAGCAGAAACACCAGGGTCAACCACCACAGCGGCAGGGTCGGGGTGGCGAACAGGCTGATCATCGCCAGCGCCATCAGCCAGACCTTGGGGTTGACCAGCTGCAGGGTGGCCGCCTGCCATGGGCCGAAGCCTGCATTGCCACCGGCCTGCAGCGGCGCACCGGCGCTACGCAGCATGCGCCAGGCCAGCCAGCTCAGCCACAGCGCACCCGCCCAGCCAAGTAGCTGTTGCGCCATCGGGTGACCAAGCAGCAGTTCGCCCAGGCCCAGGCCAACCAGCAGCACCACCGCCGCCGCCGCGCCACAGGCCGCCACGGTGGGCGCCAGGCTGGCGCGCACGCCGCGCTGGGCACCCTGGGCGAGGATCAGCAGGTTGGTCGGCCCCGGGCTGATGCTGGAGGCCAGGGCGAAGAGGACGAAGGGTAAAAGGCTGTGGGACATGGTCGAGGCTCCGATTGATCGTGGCCTCATGTTCGCAACCGCCTTGGCTTCAGTCTGGAAGGTTTGAGCAGCGTTTGCGGTAATCCGCCGGCGTGAGCCGGTAGGCGCGGCGGAACCAGCGGCCCAGGTGGCTCTGGTCGGCGAAACCGAGGGCCGTGGCGACCTCGGCTGGGCTCTGGCCTCGGGCCAGCAGCTGCCTCGCCCGGGCCAGGCGCAGTTGGATCAGGTAGGCATGCGGGGCCAGGCCGTAGGCGGCCTTGAAGGCGCGGGTCAGGCGAAAACGATCGACGCCGCAGACCCGCGCCAAGTCGTCCAGGCCGATGTCCTGGTCGAGGTGCGCATGCAGGTAGTCGCGGGCCACTTGCGCGGTCAGCGGCAGGCGCGGGTCAGGGTCGAGGCGCCGGCGCCACTGCAGGTGGCCGGTGAGGCAGGCCAGCAGGTTGTCGATGGCGGTCTGGCGGACGATGCGCAGGTCCTGCTGGTGCAAGGCGTTGAATGCGCGGCTGGTAGCGCCGGCCAGCCGCGTATCGCAGTGCAGGGTGGCGGCGAAGCTGGGGAGGGCATCGCTGGGAGCCTGCTCGAACAGCGTGCGCAGTTGGTTTTCCAGCCAGTGGCTGTCGAGGTACAGGGTCGAGTAGGTGAAGCCTTCGGCGGTGGGCGCCAGGCCGTCATGCAGGTCGCCGGGCTCGAGCAGGAACACCTGGCCGGGTGTGCTTTGGTGGCGCACCCGGCGGCAGTTGAACTGCTGCACGCCTTGTTCGGTGACGCCGACCAGGAAGCTGTCGTGCCAGTGCGGGTCGTAGGCGTGGCCGGTGAAATGGGCGCGGACCGACTCGATGCCGGTGTCGGCGTCCTGTTTGAGGTCGATCCAGTGGCTCATGGCGAGGGCCGGTTGCGGTGGGTGCTCGACCATAACGCAGAACCGGCCCTGGGGTTTAGAACGATTGTGCAGCGCTTAACGCTGGGCGAATGCCAGGTTGATGCCAAGGCCTGCGAACGAGGCGGCAAAGCCCCTGCGCAGCCAGGCCTGCACCTTGGGCGAGTCGATCACCGCGCGACGGAACAGGTGGGCGAGCAGGCCATAGAGCACGAACACGACGAAGGTCATCAGCATGAACACCGCGCTCAGACCGAGCATCTGCACCACGGCGGAGCCGGCGTGGGGGTCGATGAACTGCGGCAGGAAGGCGAGGAAGAACAGCGTCAGCTTGGGGTTGAGGATGTTCAGCAGGCAGGCCTTGAGCACCAGTTGGGCGGCCGCGGTCGGCGGGGCCTTTTCATCCACGGCGAAGGCCGCGCGATCACGCCAGGTGGCGTAGGCCAGGTACAGCAGATACGCCACCCCGGCGAACTTCAGCCCCTGGAAGGCCAGGGCGCTGGCGTGCAGCAGCGCCGACAGGCCGAGCACCGAGGCCAGCAGGTGGGGCACGATCCCCACGGTGCAGCCAAGGGCGGTCCACAAACAGGCGCGGCGCCCGGCCACCAGGGCGCTGGAAACGGTGAGAATCACCCCGCTGCCGGGGATCAGCACGATGATCAGGGCGGTGAGCAGAAATTCCAGGCTCGGCATGGGTGACAGCTCCTTGCAGTCGGGGGAAGCGCCACTATACGCCGGGGCCGACCGGCTGCAATACACCCTCCGGGCGCAGCGTGGCGAAGCGTTCGCGCAGCCAGCCGTGCAGCTGCGCCACCGCGGGGGTGAGCTGCTTGCGGTGCGGGCACACCAGGGTGACCGGGGTCGGCTCGCCGGGGTGTTCGAGCAGCAGGATCTCCAGGGCGCCGGCGGCGATGTCGGCGCTGACGTCCAGCCACGACTTGTAGACGATGCCTTCGCCTTCCAGGGCCCAGCGCCGCACCACGTCGGCGTCGTCGCTGAACAGCGGCCCGCGCACCTGCACGGTGCGGTTGCCCAGGCGCCATTTGTCGTACACCCGGCTCTGTTGCGAGTACAAAAGGCAGTCGTGCTGTTGCAGTGCTTCGGGCGTCTGCGGCCGGCCGTGGCGGGCCAGGTAGTCGGGGGCGGCCACCACCACCCGGCGGTTCCACGGCGCCAGGGGCAGGGCGATGTAGTTGGCGTCTTCGTTGAGGCCGTAGCGGATGGCGACGTCCACCGGGTCGCGGTAGAAGTCGGCCATCTGGTCGGAGAGCAAAAAGCGCAGGCTCAAGCCCGGGTGCTCGCGGCGAAACGCACTCAGCCAGGGCCGTAGCAGGTTGCGTCCCAGGTCCGAGGGGGCGGCCACCTGCAGCACGCCACGCAGGCTGCTGTGGTTGCCGTGCAGGTCTTCGCGGCCCTGGCGCAGGGTGTCGAGCACGCGTTGGGCGGTGGGCAGGTACAGCTCGCCCTCGGCGGTGAGGCGCAGGCTGCGGGTGGTGCGGGCGAACAGACGCACATCGAGTTCGCGCTCCAGGCGCTTGATCGCCGCTGCCACCTGGCCGGGCAGCAAGTCGGCCTCGTGGGCGGCGGCGGTGAAGCTGCCCAGGGCGCTGGCACGGGCGAACAGTTCCAGGTCGGTGATGCGCAGCATTTTCACTCCAGGGATGAAAGTGTTGCTGCATTGTGCTGGTTTTTCTTTGCAGCCGGGAAGATAAGATGCGCCTCAATCACCAATCCCGAGGAGTTGCCGTTCATGGATACCGTTGCCCTGGCCAAGCGCCGCTACACCACCAAAGCCTACGATGCCAGCCGTCGCATCCCCCAGGCCACCATCGATGCGCTGCTCGAGCAGCTGCGCCACAGCCCGTCCTCGGTGAACTCGCAGCCTTGGCACTTCATCGTTGCCGACACCGATGAAGGCAAGGCGCGCCTGGCCAAGAGCACCGAGGTGGGCTTTGCCTACAACACGGCGAAGATCCTCAATGCCTCCCATGTGATCGTGTTCGCTACGCGCACCGACATGACCGAGGCGCACCTGCAGGCGGTGCTGGAGCAGGAAGGCAAGGACGGTCGTTTCCGCAGCGACGAGGCCAAGGCCGGGCAGGACCAGAGCCGCCGCTTCTATGTCAACCTGCACCGCCACGACAACAAGGACCTGCAGCACTGGATGGAGAAGCAGACCTACCTGGCACTGGGCACCGCGCTGCTGGGCGCCGCCGCCTACGGGCTGGACGCCACGCCGATCGAAGGGTTCGATCCGAAGGTGATGGATGCCGAGCTGGGCCTGCGCGAGCGTGGCTTTACCAGCGTGGTGGTGTTGAGCCTGGGGTATCACAGCGAGGAAGACTTCAATGCCGGGCTGGGCAAGTCGCGTCTGCCGGCGGCCGAGGTGTTCACTTTCCTCTGAAGTAGAGGCGCCGCCGTGCGGCGCTTTCGCCGGCAAGCCAGCTCCATATCATCGATCAACGCCTTGGCCAGGGCGCTGAAGGTGTCCGGGTCGCAGACGCATGGACCTAATGCGATGACCCGGTGAAGCCATCCCTGAGGTATTTCCCCGACAACGCAGTAACTTCCGGCAGGCGCGTGGGATCGTTCCTAGGCTGGCCGGGCTGAAACTATTAGTTTCAAACTCGGAAATGTCTTACGGATGCGGGGCGTTCACTGGCAAGACGGTTCTGAAAAAGTGCGGCTGCGGGCCGAAAGAATTGCAGGGTATGGTAAATACTCATGCCCTCACTGTTGGAGGATCTTTCCTTGTCCAACCCCACCGCCTCGCAGTTGATCGATGCCCGTATCGTCGCCTTGACCGACTGGCGAGGCCCCCGCCTTGCGCAAGTGCGTGCCCTGATCCGTCGGGCCGACCCGATCGTGCGCGAGGAAGTGAAATGGCGTGGCACGCCCGTCTGGTTCCATGCCGGTGTCCTCTGTACCGGCGAATGCTACAAGGACAAGCTGAAGCTGACATTCCTCAAAGGCGCGGAACTTGCGGACCCGGCTGGATTGTTCAATGCCAGCTTCGAAGGCGGCACGCGACGCGCCATCGATCTGTTCGAAGGCGACCGCCTCAATGAGCGGGCGTTCATGGCGCTGATTCGGGCAGCGGTGATCTTCAATCTGGGCTGAGTGTTCACACGGTTTCAGCATGGCAAGGGTGTAGACGATCAGCACCATGCACAGGTACATCGTCGCGAACTGGCCGAAGATCGGCCGCCCGGCCTGAGGAACTGCGGCAGGACGGCGCTGCAGTATTGCGCGCCAGCAACTGACGCAGGCCAAGGTAGATCAGGTAGCCGGCACCGAGCAGGTTGAGCACCAGGAAGGCTGCATGTGCCTGTTCGCCGGCTTGCCGGCGAACCGCGCTCACTGATTACCAGAGTGCCGCAGCGGCCGCTCCAATCACCCGCCCGAACACCGCGATCGCCTGGTCCACCTCGGCTTCGCTGGTGTAGCGGCCGATACTCAGGCGCACACTGTTGCGCGCCCGGCGTTCATCCAGGCCGAGGGCCAGCAGCACATGGGAGGCCGCATTGCTCGCCGAGTTGCACGCCGAGGTAGTGGACAGCGCAAGTTCGTTGGCCAGCAGGCGGCTGTTGAAGCCGCTGGCGTCGATACACAGGTTGAGGGTATGGGGAATGCGTTGTACGGCGCAGCCATTGAGCGACACGCCCGGCAGCGCCAGCAGGCCGTCGCGCAGGCGCTGGGCGAGCTGTTCCAGGTGCTGGTGCTCCAGGTCGCCAGGCTGCCCGGCCAGGGCGAAGGCGCTGCCCATGCCGACGATCTGGTGGGTGGCCAGGGTGCCGGAGCGCAGCCCGCGCTCATGGCCGCCGCCATGCATCTGCGCCCGCAGGCCGTTGCGGGCGCGGGGGCCGACATAAAGCGCGCCGATGCCCTTGGGGCCATACACCTTGTGCGCCGAGAACGACATCAGGTCGACTGCTTGGCTGGCCAGGTCGATCAGCACCTTGCCTACTGCCTGGGCCGCGTCCACATGCAGCAGGGCGCCGTGTTCGCGTACCCGCGCGCCGATGGCGGCGAAGTCGGTGAGGGTGCCCAGTTCGTTGTTCACCGCCATCAGCGACACCAGCCGGGTGTCCGCCCGCAGCGCTGCCTGCACGGCGTCGGGCTGGATCAGGCCCTGGGCGTCAGGTGCCAGGCGGGTTACCGCCCAGCCTTGGCGCTCCAGCTCGGCCGCGGTGTCGAGCACGGCTTTGTGTTCCAGCTGGCTGGTGATCAGGTGCCCGGGCTGTGGGTAGCTCTGCGCGACGCCCTTGAGGGCGAGGTTGTTGGATTCGGTGGCGCCCGAGGTCCACACCAGGTCGTCGGGCTGCGCGCCGACCCGCTCGGCCACCTGGCGGCGGGCCTGCTCTACCACTTCGCGGGCGGCCTGGCCGAAGCTGTGGCCGCTGGAGGCGGGGTTGCCGAAGTTGGCGGCACGGCCCAGGCAACCGAGCATGGCCTCGATGACCCGGTCATCGACAGGGGTGGTGGCGGCGTAATCGAAATAGAGGGGGGCATTGTGCATAGCGAGGGCTTATCCGTGCGGGACGCCGCCAGTCGGCATCCATGTACGGCATGTTACGAGGCCTGGAGGGCAAAGGTTTTTCCTATTGCTGCACCGATACGCTGTATCAGAATAATTCTTTCTCTTTAGTGCATATTTTTTAGAAATAATTTCTCCACATGCAGCCTTTAAAATCAGAACCATTGCCAATGTGGCTGTTTTTCGCCATCACCAGCACCATCAGGAACATCCCGCAAAGCCGATCACACCCATCCACAGCCGACAGCAGTAGAGCCGGTGTTGGCGCGGGCACCGGCCGGGCCGTCGACGCAGTGCTCAGGCGTTTTCCAGCGCCTTCTGCTCCTGGCTGGCCACCCGCTCGCACAGTTCGATGATCTGCTCGCGCATCCAGCGGTTGGCCGGGTCCTGGTCGGTGCTCTCGTGCCAGTACAGGTGGGTTTCCAGGGCCGGCACTTCCACCGGCAGCGGTTGATGGCGCAACTGGTGACGGCGGGCGAAGCGCTCGGGCACGGTCATGACCATGTCGGTCTGCTGCAGCACTTGCGAAGCCATCAGGTAGTGTTGCGAACGCAGTGCCACGCGGCGCTGCACGCCCATCTTGCCCAGGGCCAGGTCAACGTAGCCCAGGCCGTTGCGGCGGCTGGAAATATGGATGTGGGTCATGCCCAGATAACTGTCGAGGGTCAGCGCGCTGTCGGCCAGCGGGTGGCCGGGGCGCATGGCGCAGACGTAACGGTCCTGCATCAGCTTGACGTGGCGCACCTGCGGGTCGGTGTTCAGCGGTGCGTCGACGGCGAAGTCCAGGCGCCCGGCGGCCAGCTCTTTGGTGGTTTCGCGGCGCTTGCACGGGAAGCTCTCGATCACCAGCGCCGGGGCCAGGCGGCGCAGGCGCTGGAACAGCGGCGGCAAGATCACCGCCTCGGTGAGGTCGGTCATGCTGATGCGGAAGGTCTTGCTGGCCTGCAGCGGGTTGAAGATGCGGCTCTCTTGCACCGATGTGCGCAGCAGCGACAGGGCGTTGCGCACCGGGCCGATGATGTTCTGCGCCATGGGCGTGGGCACCATGCCCTGGGCGGTGCGCACGAACAGCGGGTCGTTGAAGGTTTCGCGCAGGCGCGACAGGGCGTTGGACACCGCCGGCTGGGTGATGCCGACAATCTGCCCGGCGCGGGTCAGGTTGGCTTCGGTGTAGATGGCGTCGAAGACGATGAACAGGTTGAGGTCGACCTTGCTGAGGTTCATGGCGCCGCTCTTCATTGGAATTATCAGCCGATCATATATCGGTTATGAATGTTAATACACAGTGAAAATAGACTAGGTGGATGAAGGGTGGCTGTTCTAGGCTGCGTCCATGTTCTTCATTGACTGAAGGTAGCCCCGATGGATTTCGCCTATTCGCCCAAGGTCCAGGCACTGCGCGAGCGTGTCAGCGCATTCATGGACGCCTATGTGTACCCGGCCGAGCCGGTGTTCGAGCGCCAGGTTGCCGAAGGCGACCGCTGGCAGCCCACCGCGATCATGGAGGAACTCAAGGCCAAGGCCCGCGCCGAGGGCCTGTGGAACCTGTTCCTGCCCGAGTCGCAATACGGCGCGGGGCTGACCAACCTTGAATACGCGCCGCTGGCCGAGATCATGGGCCGCTCGCTGCTGGGGCCGGAGCCGTTCAACTGCTCGGCGCCGGACACCGGCAACATGGAAGTGCTGGTGCGCTACGCCAGCGAGGCGCAGAAGCGCCAGTGGCTGGAGCCGCTGCTGCGCGGCGAGATCCGTTCGGCGTTTGCCATGACCGAGCCGGACGTGGCCTCGTCGGATGCCACCAACATGGCCGCCACTGCCGTGCGCGACGGTGACGAATGGGTGATCAACGGCCGCAAGTGGTGGACTTCCGGCGCTTGCGATCCGCGCTGCAAGGTGATGATCTTCATGGGCCTGTCCAACCCCGACGGCCCGCGCCATCAGCAGCACTCGATGATCCTGGTGCCCACGGACGCGCCGGGGGTGAAGATCGTCCGGCCGTTGCCGGTGTTCGGCTACGACGACGCGCCCCACGGTCACGCCGAGGTGCTGTTCGAGAATGTGCGCGTGCCCTATGACAACGTGCTGCTCGGCGAGGGCCGTGGCTTCGAGATCGCCCAAGGCCGCCTTGGCCCAGGCCGTATCCACCACTGCATGCGCTCGATCGGCATGGCCGAGCGCGCCCTGGAGCTGATGTGCAAACGCTCGGTCGAACGCACTGCCTTTGGCAAGCCACTGGCGCGGCTGGGCGGCAACATCGACAAGATCGCCGACTCGCGGATGGAGATCGACATGGCCCGGCTGCTGACGCTCAAGGCCGCGTACATGATGGACACCGTGGGCAACAAGGTGGCCCGCAGCGAGATCGCGCAGATCAAGGTGGTGGCGCCGAACGTGGCGTTGAAGGTGATCGACCGGGCCATCCAGATCCATGGTGGCGCGGGGGTCAGTGCCGACTTCCCGCTGGCCTACATGTATGCGATGCAGCGCACGCTGCGCCTGGCCGATGGCCCGGATGAGGTACACCGGGCGGCGATCGGCAAGTATGAGATTGGCAAGTATGTGCCCAAGGAGATGCTGCGCAGCGGGCAGTGAAAATATCAGCCGTGTAGTTCGTTTTCGCATTATGTGTAGGGCATTTCCCAAACGCCGGACTGCCCCCGTGTTTTCGCCCTGAGTGCTGCTAGTTTCCGCTGCTTTGCGTCTGCAGAGGGAAACATGAACAGGGTCAATATCGGTGGTAAAGGGCAGGCGCTGGACGGGGATGTCACGACCACTGGGGCGATATGCATTGCTGATAATCCGAACCATCGTTGTGACGGTATCCAGGTGCTGCGCAGAGGTGATGCCACCACCGAGTGCCCGGTTTGCGGCCAGCGCGGCACGGTAGTCGAAGGTATTTCGTGGTTCATGTCTAACGGTCGGGAGGTGGCGGTCGACGGTTCGCTGGTGGCGTGCGGATGCCCCAGTGGCAGTAACCGAGTGGTGGCGCCTTTGGGCATGGCGACGCGTGCACGCTCGGCGCCGGCTGGCGCTGGTGCTGCCCCAAGAGCCGACTCGGTCGCAGCATCGCGCTTCCAGCCACAGATGGCCACGGCATCGGCTACGCCGCGTGCGCTGCTGGAGCCGGGGTTTTATGTCGCACCCCGCAGCATGTCCGGGCCGCGGCTGTTGGCGCAGCTGCTGGAGCAGGATCGCACGCTGCCGATCGCTCGGGTTAAACGCCTGAATCCCACTTTCGATCAAGGTTTCAAGGCTGGCGAGATCTTCGTCCTCGGCGACCTCGATAACCACCATGCCTGCACCCGGCAAGAGGCCGAGCTGATGGCAGCGGCGCAATTGACGCGCGACGCCCTGGCCGAACTCGACGAACAGGAAGCCAACTTCATGATGGAGCACATCGGCGAGATCGCCGGGGTGCTCAGTGGCGCGAGCCTGTCGATGGGCGTGGGCAAGGACATGCTGTCGCGCGGGCTGGGGCAGGTGAGCGATACGCTCAAGGGGATCGAACAGTTGCATCAGCGGGAGTTCGGTTTGCATGGGCACTTGAAGAGCCCGCAGTTCTTTGCCTCACGCCAGGCTTTGTATCAGCAGCTGAATGCGCAATTGCGCAGTGCGTTTCTGGGTAAGTACCTGAACCTGGGCGGGCATGAAAATCTGCGCAAGGGCTTGGGGATTTCGAGCAGGAGCCTCGTGCATCACTGGTCCAAGGCCGGGGCGCCGGGTGCGATACCGGGGTATGCGACGCATCTGGATGAGGTGGCGAAGATGGCGAAATATTTGAAGTCTGGGGGCTATGTTGGCATCGGGCTTGGGGCCGCTTCGTCATATTTGAAGGTGCAGGAGGTTTGCCGGACTGGTGAGACCGAGGCGTGCAAAAAAATAAGGTATACAGAAACGGGTAGTTTTGCGGGAGGTTTGGTAGGTGGTGCTTTTGCCGGTGCAGCAAGTGGTATTTCGGTGAAGGCTGTCTGCAATTTTGGCGTTTGGGGAAAAGCCATATGTGGATTAGTCGTTGTGGGAGCGGGCTCCTTCGGCGGAAGCCAGTTGGGCAGTGCAGGGGGAGAGTGGTCTGGCCAAGTCGTTTATGAGCAAATGTATGATTGATCTTAGTGGATGGCCCTCTGAAATAAGACTGGTGCTGCTTCTGGTTCCATTTATTTTGATAATTACAGGAGGCACGCTCAACGCCTACATTGCGGGCTCTCGGCACTTTTTCGTTATGTGCCACGCCTTTCGGCGCAGTAGCGGGCTTCATGATGAAGTTGTGGTGTGGGGCACCACTCGGCAGCACGCGCGGATGGTGATAGTTAGTGCGATGACCCTTGGTTTAATATGGCCGTCCTTTGGGTATCGGAAAGGATGGCTGAGTGTCGATGACAGTAATGAATTTCCAGGTTACTTGGCGCGAATGATGAAGTTAAGTAGCGGCTGCTTACTCATGGGGTTTGCAATGCTGATCGTGTTGGTCTCATTTGTGAAAGTGACCCGTTAATGATTCAGAGCTGCTTTCTATTTTTCGGTTCTTGAGGTCGAAGAGGCTTTGGATGCGCCTGTGGATACATCTATGGGTGAACACTTGGCACTGAATCTGGAAAGAGGGTATGTGGGTGCGTATGATCAATGTAAGTGAGTGGCCGGATGTGATGAAGCTGACTCTGCTTCTCGCACCTTTCGCTATCGGTTTGGTCGGGCTTGCGATCAAGTTGCATATCGCCGCAACGCAGCACTTCAACGTGATGTGCGAAGCGCTTCACAGAAGCAACGGACTCCACGAAGAGCTGAGGAACGGGGGTGCCTTTACCCTGAAACTCAGATTGTCGACCGTGAGTGCGATGACGGCGGGCATCATCTGGCCAAGATTGGGTATCCGTCAGGGGTGGTTGGATGCAGAGGACAGTCGCTTGTTCCCTCCCTATCTGAAAAAACGCATGAAACTTAGTTTTTACTGCATATCGGTCAGTCTGGCATGCATGGCCTTCCTGTATCTGTTCGTCAATTTCGACCGCGCATGAACTGACGGATTTGCTGTGGGCCAGATGCAGCACAATGGGCCGCCAGGCGGCCCATCGGGTTTCACGCGTTTACTGCAAGTGCACCTTCAACTCCCCAGCCGGCTGGCGCATCGCGGCCTTCACCGCCGGTATCTGGCTCAGCGGGTTGAGCAGCCCGTAGTCGTGGATCATGCCGTTGTAGCGCACCGCAGTCACCGTCACGCCAGCCGCAGGCAGTTTCACCGCCGCCGCCGAGCGCCTTGGCCTGTCCCAACAGTTCGTCAGCCGGCGCCTGATGCAACTGGAAGAGCGCCTGGGCGTGCGCCTGCTCAACCGCTCGACCCGGCGCCTGGATGCCACGCCCCTGGGCGAGCGCTACTACCAGAACGCCCTGCGCCTGCTCGATGAAGTGCAGTTGCTCGAGCAGGCCATCAGCGGGCAGACCGTCGAGCTGCGCGGCACTTTGCGCCTGAGCGCGCCGCTGTCGTTCGCCATCGCCCATCTGGGTTGCCGGTTGACCAAGTTCCTGCAACTGCACCCCGGCGTGGATGTGGAGGTGGACCTGAGCGACCGCACCGTGGACCTGATCGGCGAGGGCTACGACCTGGCCCTGCGCATCGGCATCCTGGAAGACTCAAGCCTGGTGGCCCGGCGTATCGGGGCGGTGGAGCGGGTGTACTGCGCCAGTCCTGCTTACCTGGCGGCACATGGCACGTCGCTGGCGCCGGAGCAGATGCGCGGGCACGACTGCCTGCCCTACGGGCATGCGCGGCAGGTGCAGTGGCAGTTCAAGGGGGAGGGCAAGGGCACCAGCATTGCCGTGAGCGGGCGCATGCGCGCCAACAATGGCGAGATGCTCAGGGATGCGGCGGTGGCGGGGATGGGCATCACCTACCTGCCGACCTTCATCGTCGGCAAGGCCCTGGATGACGGGCGCCTAGTGCAGGTGCTGGAGGACTGGACGCTGTCGGCGCTGCAGCTGTCGGCGGTGTACTCGCAGCGCCGGCAAGTGGCCCGGCCGGTGCAGGTGTTCGTGGAGTTTCTGCGGGAGCGGCTGGTGGCGTTGTAAGGATTGAAGCCAAGCCACCCTGTGCCGGCCTCATTGCAGGCTATCGCCAGCTCCCACAAGGCTGTGCATCGTGTGACCGAAATGCATTACCTGTGGGAGCTGGCGAAGCCTGCGATGGGCCCTCGCATGAAGCGCTGCCAATGACTTTGGTCAGGCCGCAGCCGCCAGCTTGGCGCTCGTCTGGCGACGACGATAAGCGCTGTCGCGGCTGGCCAGCCACCAGTACAGCGGCGTGGTCACCGCCAGGCCCACCAGCCAGGACAGGTCGGCGCCGTTGATGTAGGCGGACACCTGGCCGACATACAACGGGGTGTTCATGAACGGGATCTGCACCACGATGCCAATGGCGTAGGCCAGCAACGCTTGCGGGTTGTAGCGGCCATAGATGCCACCATCGACCTTGAAGATCGACTGAATGTCGTAGTCGCCTTTATGGATGACATAGAAGTCGATCAGGTTGATCGCGGTCCATGGCACCAGCACCACCAACAGCACCAGCACCATGTCGACGAAGTGGCCGATGAAGTCCGCCGAGGCGAACACCGCCACCACGCAGCACCCGGCCAGCACCAGCAGCGACAGCACGGCGCGGCTCTTGGCTGTGGGGATCCAGCGGTGGGCGAAGGTCTGCACCAGGGTGATGATCGACAGCACCGCGCCATACAGGTTGAGGGCGTTGTGGCTGATCACGCTGAGCAGGAACAACACCAGCATCACCGGGCCGAGGGTGCCGGTGGCGAGCTTGACGGCGTCCATGGTGTCCATGCCCGCTGGGATCGCCAGCACCGCGACGGCGCCGAAGATGAACGACAGGCTCGAGCCCAGCGCCGAACCCAGGTAGGTGGTCCAGAAGGTCGACGACACTTTCACGTCGGCCGGCAGGTAGCGCGAGTAGTCCGACACATAGGGGGCGAAGGCGATCTGCCACAGCGCCGCCAGCGACACGGTGGCCAGCCAGCCGGCCAGGTTGAAGCCGCCGCGGGTGAGGAAGTCGTCGCTCTGCACATGGCTGAAGATGTAGCCGAAGCCCACCACAATGCCGATGCCCAGTACCCAGGTGCCGATGCGGTTGAGCACATGGATGAAGCGGTAGCCGATGATGCCGATGATGCCCGAGCCCAGCGCGCCGACGACGATGCCCACCGGTACCGGCACGCTGTCGACCACGCCGTGCAGCGACTTGCCGGCCAGGACGATGTTGGAGGCGAAGAAGCCGATGTACATCACCCCGGCGATCACCACCACCAGCAGCGCGCCGAGCGAGCCGAACTGGGCACGGCTCTGGATCATCTGCGGGATGCCCATCTGCGGGCCCTGGGCCGAATGCAGCGCCATCAGCACGCCGCCAAGCAGGTGGCCGACCAGGATGGCGACGATGCCCCATACCAGGTTGAGGTGGAACAGCTGCACGCCTAGCGCGCCGGTGACGATCGGCAGCGGGGCGATGTTGCCGCCGAACCACAGTGTGAACAGATCCCTTACCTTTCCATGGCGGTCTTGCGGCGGCACGTAGCCGATCGTGTGTTTCTCGATGAGGGGTGCCGAATTGGCTGCACTGGTCATGAATGACTCCAAGGCAAGGAGGGCGCAACCGAAGTTGCCGGGCGCGTGCCGACAAGGGGCGACGCGTTCTTGTTGGAGCGATGATGGCGGCGGGGCAGGCAAGGGGAAATTAGTAAATTTGTGCTCATGAACCTTAAAAAAGCTAAGGCTGGCAAAAGGTTAAGCGGGGGACGGTAGCAAGGTGGGTGCCAAGTGGCGGGAGGCGGCGCGATAGGGTTGGTTACTGAGACCGGCATGGCCGTTGTTGGTGCGGCATGCACATGAATGGAGCATGGATTTTGATGGGCCATGCCGGCCTCTTCGCGGGTAAACCCACTCCCACAGTGGTGGCGGTGTACCTGTGGGAG
>NZ_JBMOWQ010000247.1:0-33503 GCF_049310485.1 Pseudomonas sp. GZD-209 | reverse complement strand
CCCACGCTATTACTCGGGTTGTGTGCTGACCCTGCTCACCACCTTGCCGACCGTCAGGCCTTGAATCAGGATCGACGACAACACCACGATGTAGGTGATCGACAGCAGCAGGTCGCGCTCTTCACCTAGCGGCAACGACAGCGCCAGCGCCACCGAAACGCCCCCGCGCAAACCACCCCAGGTCAGCACACGAATGGTGCCCTGCGGCACCGTGCGCCAGCGGCGCAGCAGCAGGATCGCCGGCGCCACGGTCAGCAGGCGCGAGGCCAGCACCGCCACCGCCAGCACGCTACCCGCCGCCAGGTGCAGCCAGTTGAACGGCAGCAGCAACAGCTCCAGGCCGATCAGGGCGAACAGCAGGGCGTTGAGCATGTCGTCGATCAATTCCCAGAACCCGTCCATGTAGCGGCGGGTCATGTCGTTCATCGCCAGGTTGCGCCCCAGGTTGCCGATGATCAGGCCGGCCACCACCATGGCGATCGGCGCCGAGACGTGCAGTTCGTAGCACATCGCCGAGCCGCCGATTACCAGCGCCAGGGTCAGCATCACCTCGACCTGGTACTGCTCGACGCTCTTGATCATGCGGTAGGTGGCATAGCCGATCAGGCCACCGAAGACCACGCCGCCAATCGCTTCACGGGCGAACAGCAGGGCCGTGTCGGCAACGCTCGGCGTCTCGCCCTGCTGGATGATGCCCAGCAGCACGGTGAACACCACCACCGCGGTGCCGTCGTTGAACAGCGACTCGCCGACGATGGTGGTCTTCAGCGGTTTCGACGCGTTGGCGGTACGCAATGCGCCGAGTACGGCGATCGGGTCGGTCGGCGAGATCAGCGCGCCGAACAGCAGGCAGTAGATCAGTGGCACGTTCCAGCCGAACAGGCCGAACACCCAGTGCGCCAGGTAGCCGATCACCACGGTGGCGATCAGCACGCCGACGGTGGCCAGCAAGCCGATCGGCCAGCGGTAGCTGCGCAGGTCGGCAAGGTTGACGTGCAGGGCGCCGGCAAACAGCAGGAACGCCAGCATCCAGTGCATCAGCAGGTCGTTGAAGTCGATCTGGTTCATCAGCCCTTCGACGCGTTCTTCAAGGCCGGGGAAGCCGATCAGGCTCAGGCCCTGGAGCATCAGGGAGAACAGCAGCGCCGTGACCATCACGCCGATGGCGGGTGGCAGGCCGATGAAGCGGTAGTTCACATAGGTGAGGAGGGTGGTGAGGCAGATAAACGCGGCAACTAATTCAAGCATCCTGAATCCTGTGACAGTGGCTTCCAAGTCGTTACCCGAATGGTTCGGGCAGTTCTTGGATGATCTGGCACGGCACTCGGGACACACCTTATGACCAGAATTGTCGGGATGGTTCCGATCATCGCGGGGGGGGGGGAGGGTCGCGGTACGGCGGTGATGGGGGGGGTGGGAGAGAGAGGTGGCTACTTTCGCTAGCCCCCCCCCCCCCTCCTTTTTTGCTCGGGGCGTTTTCCCCCCCCCGCGATGAGGCAAACGCTTTACCAGGCTATATAGTGATCGCCAGATAAAACAGACAAGGATCTCAAGGCGTGCTGGCAACCTCCCTCGTTCTGATCGCAGCCCTGCTGCACGCCACCTGGAACACCCTCATCAAATTCAGCGGCGAGCGCCTGCTGGTGATCGCCAGCATGGATCTGGTGGCACTGGTGTTCGCGCTGCTGGCCGTGGCCTTCGTCGACTTCCCGCCGGGCGAAATCTGGCCTTGGTTGCTGGCGTCGGCGCTGGCCGAGCAGTTGTATCGCGTGCTGCTGATCAAGGCCTACCGGGTCGGTGACCTGGGCCTGGTCTACCCTCTGATGCGCGGGCTGTCGCCGCTGGTGGTGCTGGGGCTGACCCTGGCGTTCGCCGGTGAGTCGCTCAGCCAGCAGCAGATCATCGGCATCCTGCTGATCCCCTGTGGCATGGCCTGCCTGCTGTGGCAGGGCGGCGGCGGCGACCGGTTGCCTTGGTCGATGTTGCCGGTGGTGGCGCTGATCGGCCTGTGCATTGGCTGCTACACCTGGTTCGACGGCCAGGCTGTGCGCCTGTGGGGCAAGCCGTTGGATTACCTGGTATGGCTGACCCTGCTCAGCGCCTGGCCTTTTCCGTTGCTGGCCGGCGTTGCCCGGCGTGCACCCTTCATGCTGTTCTGGCGCACCCAGTGGCGCCTGGGCCTGGCGGTGGGGGTGTGCGTGCTGTTGAGCTATGCCCTGGTGCTGTGGGCCATGCACCTGGGGTCGGTGGCCGAGGCGGCGGCGTTGCGCGAGCTCAGCGTGATCCTTGTGGTGCTGCTGGGCATGCGCTACCTCAAAGAACCTTTTGGCGGGCCGAGACTCCTAGCTTGCGGGCTGGTGCTGGCGGGCATGCTGGTGATGAAGCTCTGACCGATCATTTTTGAACAAGGAGTCCTGTCCATGACCGTAGCCCTGTGGTGCATCCTGATTGCCCTGGTCCTGCCGCCGCTGTGCGCGTTGATCGCGAAAGTGAGCAGCGGGCGCTTCGGCTTGCGTGACAACCATGATCCGCGCGCCTTCCTCGACACGCTGTCGGGGCTGCCGCGACGGGCCCATGCCGCTCAGCAGAACGGCTATGAGGCATTCCCGGCGTTCGCTGCGGCGGTGCTGGTGGCGGATATCGTCGGCAACGCCGAGCAGGTGACCCAGGACGTGCTGGGCGTGATGTATATCACCAGCCGGTTGCTCTACATCATCTGCTACCTGGCCGATTGGGCGGCGCTGCGCTCGATCGTGTGGTTCGCCGGGCTGGCGTTGATCGTGGCGTTTTTTGTCGTGTCGGTCTGAGACCGAGTGACCTTCTTCGCGGGTCAAGCCCGCTCCCACAATGATCGGCAATCCTTGTGGGAGCGGGCTTGAGATCGGAAGAGCCCCACCCCCAAAAGGCTTACCCCCTTTGGGGGAAGTTGCTTCCCCCCGCGATGTGGCCCTCAAGGCACCTTCGGCACCTCGGGCAGCGCTACACCCTTGGGCCACAACATCCAGATCTGCCCCTGCTGCTTCATGTTGCCCGCCAGCTCGCCGGCTTCGGGCCCAGTGCCCCAGAACAGGTCCGCACGCACTTCGCCGGTGATGGCGCCGCCGGTGTCCTGTGCGCCTACCGGGCGTACCACCGGGCTGCCGTCAGGGCGGGTGGTGGACAACCACAACAGGCTGCCCAGCGGGATCACCTTGCGGTCGATGGCCACGCTGTAGCCTGCGGTCAGGGGTACGTTGAGCGAGCCGCGCGGGCCTTCGTTGCTGTCCGGGCGGGTGCTGAAGAACACGTAGCTGGGGTTGCTCGCCAGCAGCTCCGGTACCCGTTGCGGGTTGGCCTGGGCCCAGCTGTGGATGCTGCCCATGGTCACCTCTTCTTTTTTCAGCTGACCCTGCTCCACCAGCCAGCGGCCGATTGGCCGGTACGGGTGGCCGTTCTGGTCGGCATAGCCCAGGCGCAGTTGGCGCCCGTCGTCCAGTTGCACCCGGCCGGAGCCCTGGATCTGCAGGAACTGCAGGTCCATCGGGTCGGTCAGCCAGGCCAGTACCGGCGCCTTGGCGCCGTCGCGGTTGATGACCTGGGCGGTGTCGTAGGGCTTGAGCACGCGGCCTTCGAGGCGCCCGCGCAGGCGCTTGCCCTTGAGCTCGGGGTACACGCTGGCCAGGTCCACCACGATCATGTCCTCAGGCACGCCATACACCGGCACCTGGGCCGCGTCGGTGCGTTTCAGGCTGCCCGGATAGACTGGCTCGTAGTAGCCGGTAATCAGGCCGTTGGCATTGTTTTCGGCCGAGCGCAGGCCATACACCTGCAGGTTCTGTTCGAGGAAGGTGCGCACCTGCGCGGCGCTGGCCGTCGCCGTGCCGGCCGCTTCACAGGTAGGGGCCCACACCGGATCACGCTTGAGTTTCTCGCAGCCGTTGCGCCAGGCGTTGAAGCCGGCCAGCAGGTCGTCGTCGCTGACCGCGGGCAGGTCTTTCCAGGTGGCGGGGGCGTAGGTGGCGATGGCGTGGGGTTCGGGCTTGGCGTTTTCGCCGCCGTTGCAGCCGGCCAGCAGGGCCAGGGCCGGAAGCGCCCAGGCAAGATGGCGCAATGCAGATGTCATGAGCGTGGTCCTGTGCGGGGTGAACATGAATATTCGCCCTTGTTTTCTGTGTGGCTATTGGTCTTTGGCCGATGGGCGGCGATACTGGCGCCCCGTTGTTCCCGGCCAAAGAGACCATGATGTTCAAGCGACTGTCCGTAGTACTGCTGGCTGCCCTGGCCCTGACCGCCTGTGACCAGGTCGACCCCAACTCGCCGCTGGGCCAGCGCAAGGCGATCTTCAAGGCGATGCTCAAGACCAGCGAGGACCTCGGCGGCATGCTGCGTGGCCGGCTGCCATTCGACGGGGCGAAGTTCGCCGATGGCGCGGTGAAGCTCGATGGCCTTGCCCACCAGCCCTGGCAGCATTTTCCGCAGGTACGCGACGAGGGCGACAGCAGTGCCCGGGCGGATGTCTGGGAGCGTCAGGCGCGGTTTCACGACCTGGCCCGGCAGCTGGAAGGGGTCACAGGCGAGCTGGTGGACGTGACTCGCAGCCAGCCGTTGGAGGCCGCGCAGCTCAAAGGGCCGATGGACAAGGTCGAGGCGGCGTGCAAGGCCTGTCATACCGAGTTTCGCAATCATTGAGATGAGGACGGGGCATTGTGGGAGCGGGCTTGTCCCGCGATGGCCTCATCGCGGGACAGCTGCTAGTATGCTCCGATCTCTCCTCCCCCCCCCCCCCCCACCCTCCCCCCCCCCCCCCCCCCCCCCCCCCCCCCCCCCCCCCCCCCCCCCACAACGCTTCGCGCCTGCATGAGACGGGTCGGCTAGCGCTCCAGCTCGTCCACCGCTTCCTGCAGTTCCTTCTTGGCCTCGGCGAGCTTGTCCTTGCGCTTGTTGATCTTCTCCGCGTCGCCTTTCTTCATGGCTTTGTCCAGGTCTTTAGTGCGCTGGTTCACTTCGTGACGGGCGTCGAGCACCTTCTGCTCGCGCTCCTTGCGCAGGCCGGCATCGGTGCAGTGTTCGGTCACTTCGCCCAGGGCCGTTTCCAGCCCGGCCAGTTGCTCTTTGTTGTCATGGGCGCGGGCCTGTTCGATCTGTTCGCTGATGGCCTGACGCTTGGCCGCGCATCCAGTCAGCGCCGGCTGCTCTTCGGCAGCCATCAGCGGGCTGGCGACGAAACCCAGCAGGGTGGTCAGGGCGAGGGACGAAAGCAGTTTCATCAAGGGCTCCATTCGGGGCAGGGCAGCAGAAAGCGGAATGCTGCCCTGATCCGCGAAATTTAGAAACCCTCGATTGCATGTTGTCGCAGCTGCAGGGCCAGGGCCTGTACCTGCTCATGGTTGAAAAAGCCACGCAATTGCGTGGCCCGACCAGGGCCGATGCCGGGCTCGGCAAGCCATTGCTCAATGTTTCTGGAGGCCAGGGTGGGCCAATCGGGCCCAAGCTTGAGGGCGGCCGGGGCGGGTACGCCGAGGGCGCGTAGCCAGCGTTCGAACGGCTGCTGGCGGGCTTGGGCGAAGGCGTGTTGCAAGTGATCGGCGCGGGTCTGGGCAATGCCGGGCAGGGTCGCCAGGGTGTCGCGGTCGAGGTCCAGCCAGTCGGCCAGGGTCGTCAATCGCCCGCTGTCGATCAGCCGCTGCCAGGTGCCTGGCCCCGTGCCAGGCATGTCCAGCCCCTGCTTGCCGCTGAGCCAGGCCAGCCGGGCAAGAAACTGTTGCTGGCAACCCTCGCTGGCCTGCCAGCAGCTCAGTGCGTGATGAGCTGCCGGGTCTGGCACGATGACCGGTGTTCGCTGTGGGCTGCGGTGTACCACGCTTTCCAGGCGTGGAATGGTCAGGCCCGCCAGGCTCACCGCCACCTGGTCGCCCGGGCGAATGTCCAGTTGCTGCCAACGCGCCAGCGAGCCCAGGCTGAGCTGGCTGATTTTCCGGTCATCCAGACGCAGCGGTTCGAGCTGCAGCAGCGGGGTGATGCGCCCGGTGCGGCCGATGCGAAAATGCACCCCGCGTACCTGTGCCAGTGCCTGCCTGAACGGGTACTTCCAGGCGGCGATCCAGTAAGGCGTGCGGGCTTTCCAGCGCTCGGCCGGTGGTCGGCTGTCCTGGCGCAGGATCACGCCATCGGTGGCGAAGGGCAGGGCGGCGCGATACCAGTGCTGGCGCCAGTGTGCGGCCTCCTCAAAGGTGCTGATCGCCACGCTGTGGCGCAGGCTGTCGGCAAACCCCAGCGTTGCGAGCTGCTTCAGGCGTTCGGCCTGGGTGTCCGGGCCAGTCGGCCAGACCCAGACGAACAGGCCGATACCGGCGCCCTGCTCATCGCTCAGCTGCTTGCGCGCCAGCAGCCCGGCGACGATGCCGCGCGCGTTGGCGCTGCCGGCCTCGGCCTGCACATGGCCTTCGAGGCGCCAATACAGCTCGCCCTGGAATACCGTGTCCAGCGGCTGTGGCAGCTCATGCAGGAGGCCGCTCAAACGGGGGATATGCCGGCTCCAGTCATGCCCCTGGGTGCCATCGCCACGGCTGAGCAGCTGGCTCAACCGGCCCTGGCGAAAGATCAGCGACACGGCCACGCCATCGACCTTGGGCTGTATCCACACGTCTTTCTTGCCCTGTAACCAGCTGCGCACGGCCTGCTCGTCGGCCAGCTTGTCGACGCCGGTGTGCGGCACAGGATGAGGGATCGGGCCGCGAGCGCTGGCCAGCGGGTTGTCACTGCCAGGCAGGTTGAAACAGGATTGCAGGCCTAGTAGTTGCTGGCGGCTCTGGTCATAGAGCTCGTCCGCCACAAGGGCAATGCCCTGGCGGTAATAGTGGTCGTCCCAGCGCGCCAGGGTCTGGCGCAGCTGGGCGGTTTCAGCGCGGGCGCGTGCTGTGTTCCAGTCGGGACAAGTCTCGGCATTGGCCGGGGCGAGGTAGGCGCACAGCAGAACAAACAGCAACCTGGGCGACATGGCCGGCATCCTTGCGTGGCGAAAGGGAATGCTCAGCCTAGGCACGGCTGGGCACCCGCAACGCGTCGGATTGTCATGCGATATTTCATGAAAAAGGCCCCTGCCGATCACTCGGCAGGGGCCTTCCTGTACCGCCGTAGGAGGTTTACAGGCCGGCAGCGGCGCGCAGGGCGTCGGCGCGGTCGGTGCGCTCCCAGGTGAAGGTGGTGAAGGTGTCGTCGCCGACGGTCTTCTGCTGCGGGGTACGGCCGAAGTGACCGTAGGCAGCGGTTTCCTGGTACATCGGGTGCAGCAGGTCGAGCATGGTGGTGATGGCGTACGGACGCAGGTCGAAGCACTCACGCACCAGCTGGATGATCTTGTCGTCGGAGATCTTGCCGGTACCGAAGGTGTTCAGCGAGATCGAGGTAGGCTGGGCCACGCCGATGGCGTAGGACACCTGGATCTCGCAGCGCTCGGCCAGGCCTGCGGCGACGATGTTCTTGGCTACGTAACGGCCAGCGTAGGCGGCCGAGCGGTCGACCTTGGACGGGTCCTTGCCGGAGAACGCGCCACCACCGTGGCGGGCCATGCCGCCGTAGGAGTCGACGATGATCTTGCGGCCGGTCAGGCCGCAGTCGCCCACCGGGCCACCGATGATGAACTGGCCGGTCGGGTTGATGTGGAACTGGGTGTCCTTGTGCAGCAGCTCGGCCGGCAGGGTGTGCTTGACGATCAGCTCCATCACCGCTTCCTGCAGGTCTTTTTGCGACACTTCAGGGTTGTGCTGGGTGGACAGGACCACGGCGTCGATGCCGACGACCTTGCCGCCTTCGTAACGGCAGGTGACCTGCGACTTGGCATCCGGGCGCAGCCACGGCAGCAGGCCGGACTTGCGCGCTTCGGCCTGGCGCTCGACCAGACGGTGCGAGAAGCAGATCGGTGCTGGCATCAGCACGTCGGTTTCGTTGCTGGCATAGCCGAACATCAGGCCCTGGTCGCCGGCACCCTGGTCTTCCGGCTTGCTGCGGTCGACGCCCTGGGCGATGTCCACCGACTGCTTGCCGATGATGTTCATCACGGCGCAGGTGGCGCCATCGAAGCCGACGTCGGAGCTGTTGTAGCCGATGTCGACGATGACCTTGCGCACGATGTCTTCCAGGTCGACCCAGGCCGAAGTGGTGACTTCGCCGGCGATGATGGCGACACCGGTCTTGACCAGGGTTTCACACGCAACGCGGGCGAACTTGTCCTGGGTGATGATGGCGTCCAGCACTGCGTCGGAGATCTGGTCGGCGATCTTGTCCGGATGCCCTTCGGACACGGACTCGGAAGTGAAAAGGGAGTATTCGCTCATCTCGAGGGGTTCCTAAAATGTACCGATGTGTGTGTCGCCAGCGGCCCGCTGGAAATGCCGGACCTGGATCTGGAAACCGTTACGCAAGCCAACGTAGAGGCTGTCCCCGTGGGTCAGCCCCGCCGCCTTGGCCCAGCGGGCCAGGTCATCCTGCTCGAAGCCAAGCCAGAGGTCGCCGCAGGCATCGCGCGCCCACCCCTGGTCATGGCTGCACAGCTCGGTGACCAGCAGGCTGCCGCCTGCCTTCACCCGTTTGGCCAGCAGGCGCAAGGCCAGGGCCGGGTCGCTGAAATGGTGCAAGACCATGTTCAGCACAACGCAGTCGGCCTGCACCTCCGTTGCACCCAGTGCATCGGCCAACTGCAGGTCTACGTTATTCAGATTGTCGCGCTCGCACACCTGGCGGGCCAGGTCGAGCATGGTCGGGCTGTTGTCCATGGCCGTGACCTGGGCAAAGCGCCGGGCCAGGTCAGGCAGGAAGCCGCCATCGCCGGGGCCGACTTCCAGGGCGCTGGCAGCACTGCCAAAGCTCAGCTTGTCGAGCAGCGCCAGCAGGCTTTCGCGGTATTGCGGCAAACCGGCGATCAGGTCTTGCTGGGCGCGAAACTTTTCTTCCACGCGCAGGAAGAAGTCCTGGCTGGTAGCCGCTCTACGTTGCTGGACCTGGGCGATGCGGGTCTGCACGTCCTGCGCCAGGGCCAGTTCATCGACCTCGTCGAGCAGGGCGGCATGCAGGCGCCCGCCGGGCAGCGCGCGGCGGTAGAAGATCGCGTTGCCTTCGCGGCGAGTCGCCACCAGCTCGGCCTGGGCCAGCACCTTGAGGTGGTGGCTCATGCCCGACTGGCCGATGTCGAAGATCTGCGCCAGTTCCAGCACGCCGAACGAGTCGTTGGCCAGTGCGCGCAGCACGTTCAGGCGCAACGGGTCGCCGCTGGCCTTGCACAGGGCGGCCAGCGTGTCGCTGCGTTGAACGGGAATGGGCGCATGAAGATTCATGGGGCGCGAGTCTAGACAGGCGATGCTGTCGTCGCAATAGCAATATCAAAAAGTTTTGATATTGGCTGATCGATGGTGTCCAGGGATACCTCGTGGGAGCGGGCTTGCCCCGCGATGGCGTCAGATCAGACGCAGGAGGTGCCAGGGCTGACGCAATCGCGGGGCAAGTCGCAGCGGCGAACCGCCGCTCCCACACCGCGCTTTTTGCTCTTTTCCCGGGCAAACACAGGAAAAATGCCCGACTGCGACCATCCGTCATTGCCCCCAGCCCCCCAGTGGGCGAAAATGGCCGCCTTTTTTCGTTTCACTATCTATTCAAGCCCCAGGAGACTCAGCGATGCCCAGCCGTCGTGAACGTGCCAACGCCATTCGTGCCCTCAGCATGGATGCCGTGCAAAAGGCCAACAGCGGCCACCCAGGTGCCCCCATGGGCATGGCGGATATCGCCGAAGTGCTTTGGCGCGACTACCTGAAGCACAACCCGAGCAACCCGAACTTCGCCGACCGTGACCGCTTCGTGCTGTCCAACGGCCACGGCTCGATGCTCATCTATTCGCTGCTGCACCTGACCGGCTATGACGTCACCATCGACGACCTCAAGGCGTTCCGTCAGCTGCACAGCCGCACCCCGGGCCACCCGGAGTTCGGTTACACCCCTGGCGTCGAAACCACCACTGGCCCATTGGGCCAGGGCCTGGCCAACGCCGTGGGCTTCGCCCTGGCGGAAAAAGTGCTGGGCGCCCAGTTCAACCGTGAAGGCCACAACATCGTCGACCACAACACCTACGTGTTCCTCGGCGACGGCTGCATGATGGAAGGTATCTCCCACGAAGTCGCCTCGCTGGCCGGCACCCTGGGCCTGAACAAGCTGGTTGCCTTCTATGACGACAACGGCATCTCCATCGACGGCGAAGTGGAAGGCTGGTTCACCGACGACACGCCGAAGCGCTTCGAGTCCTACGGCTGGCTGGTGATCCGCAACGTCGACGGCCATGACGCCGACGAGATCCGCACCGCCATCGACACCGCACGCAAGAGCGAGCGTCCGACCCTGATCTGCTGCAAGACCATCATCGGCTTCGGCTCGCCGAACAAGCAGGGCAAGGAAGACTGCCACGGCGCACCGCTGGGCAACGACGAAATCGCCCTGGCCCGCAAAGAACTGAACTGGAACCACGGCCCGTTCGAAATCCCCGCCGACATCTACGCCGAGTGGGATGCCAAGGCCCAGGGCGCCAAGGTCGAAGCCGAGTGGGACCAGCGCTTCGCTGCCTACGCCGGCGCCTTCCCTGAACTGGCCAGCGAGCTCAAGCGTCGCCTGAGCGGTGAGCTGCCGGCGGACTTCGCCGAGAAAGCGGCTGCCTACATCGCCGAAGTCGCGGCCAAGGGCGAAACCATCGCCAGCCGTAAAGCCAGCCAGAACACCCTCAATGCGTTCGGCCCGCTGCTGCCAGAGTTCCTCGGTGGTTCGGCTGACCTGGCCGGTTCCAACCTGACCCTGTGGAAGGGTTGCAAGGGCGTCAGCGCTGAAGATGCCAGCGGCAACTACATGTACTACGGCGTGCGCGAATTCGGCATGACCGCGATCATGAACGGCGTTGCCCTGCACGGTGGCCTGGTCCCCTACGGCGCCACCTTCCTGATGTTCATGGAGTACGCCCGCAACGCCGTGCGCATGTCGGCACTGATGAAGCAGCGCGTGATCCACGTCTACACCCACGACTCCATCGGCCTGGGCGAAGACGGCCCTACTCACCAGCCGATCGAGCAGCTGACCAGCCTGCGCAGCACGCCGAACCTGGACACCTGGCGCCCGGCCGACGCGGTCGAATCCGCGGTGTCCTGGAAGTGCGCCCTGGAGCGCAAGGACGGCCCGTCGGCGCTGATCTTCTCGCGCCAGAACCTGCAGCACCAGACCCGCGACGCCCAGCAGATCGCCGACATCGCCCGTGGCGGTTACGTGCTCAAGGACTGCGCCGGCGAGCCTGAGCTGATCCTGATCGCCACCGGTTCCGAAGTGGGCCTGGCTGTTCAGGCGTTCGACAAGCTGAGCGAGCAGGGCCGCAAGGTCCGCGTGGTGTCGATGCCGAGCACCAGCGTGTTCGACGCCCAGGACGCTGCCTACAAGCAGTCGGTACTGCCGCTGCAAGTGGGCGCGCGTATCGCCATCGAAGCCGCCCACGCGGACTTCTGGTACAAGTACGTCGGCCTCGAAGGCCGCGTCATCGGCATGACCACCTACGGTGAGTCGGCGCCGGCTGCCGCGCTGTTCGAAGAATTCGGCTTCACCCTGGACAACATCCTGGGTACCGCTGAAGAGCTGCTGGAAGACTGATGTATCCGGGAGGCCATGTGCCTCCCACCTGATCGAGGGGGGGGGGGGGGGGGGGCGGGGGTCGTCGTCTATTTTTTGGGGGGGGGGTTTTTCTCGGCAGTTTTAAGCCCGCTCCCACAAGGCATCCCGGTGCCTTGTGGGAGCGGGCTTGCCCCGCGATGGTCGTTCAACGCACTTGCCACGTGAGTATCGAATGCCCCACCCGCGTCCCTACAAAGTTGCACTCAACGGTTACGGCCGCATCGGCCGCTGTGTCCTGCGCGCACTGTTCGAGCGTGGGGCGAAGGCCGGTTTCGAGATCGTTGCACTGAACGACCTGGCCGACCAGGCCAGCCTGGAATACCTGACCCGCTTCGACTCCACCCACGGGCGTTTCCCCGGTGAGGTGAAGGTCGATGGCGACTGTCTGCATATCAATGGCGACTGCGTGAAAGTGCTGCGCAGTGCCACCCCCGAAGGCATCGACTGGAGCGCCCTGGGCATCGACCTGGTGCTCGAGTGCACCGGCGCCTACAACACCCGCGCCGACGGCCAGCGCTTCCTCGATGCCGGTGCGCCGCGCGTGCTGTTCTCGCAGCCCATGGCCAGCGAAGCCGACGTCGATGCCACGGTGGTCTTTGGGGTGAATCAGGATTGCCTGACCGGCAGCGAGCTGCTGGTGTCGAACGCCTCCTGCACCACCAACTGCGGCGTGCCGCTGCTGCGGGTGCTGGACCAGGCCTTCGGCATCGAGTACGTGCAGATCACCACGATTCACTCGGCGATGAACGACCAGCCGGTGATCGACGCCTATCACCACGAAGACCTGCGCCGCACCCGTTCGGCGTTCCAGTCGGTGATCCCGGTATCCACCGGGCTTGCGCGCGGCATCGAACGCCTGCTGCCGGAACTTGCCGGGCGAATCCAGGCCAAAGCGGTACGCGTGCCGACCGTCAACGTGTCGTGCCTGGACATCACCCTGCAGACCGCCCGCGACACCAGCGCGGCCGAGGTCAACCGGGTGCTGCGCGAGGCCGCCCTGGATGGCCCGCTCAAAGGCTTGCTGGCCTACACCGAGCTGCCCCACGCCAGCTGTGATTTCAACCATGACCCGCATTCGGCCATCGTCGATGCCAGCCAGACCCGCGTTTCCGGCCCCCGCCTGGTGAACCTGCTGGCTTGGTTCGACAACGAATGGGGGTTTGCCAACCGTATGCTCGACGTTGCCGAACATTATCTGCACGTCGTCCACCCCACCCGCAGCAAACAGCCCTGAAGGACTGCATTCATGACCGTGTTGAAGATGACCGACCTCGACCTGCAAGGTAAGCGCGTACTGATCCGCGAAGACCTCAACGTGCCTGTGAAGGACGGTGTGGTTGCCAGCGATGCGCGTATCCTGGCCGCGCTGCCGACCATCAAGCTGGCCCTGGAGAAGGGCGCGGCGGTAATGGTCTGCTCGCACTTGGGCCGCCCGACCGAAGGCGAGTTCTCGGCTGAGAACAGCCTCAAGCCGGTCGCCGACTACCTGAGCAAGGCCCTGGGCCGCGAGGTACCGCTGGTTGCCGATTACCTCGACGGTGTCGAGGTGAAGGCCGGTGACCTGGTGCTGTTCGAAAACGTGCGCTTCAACAAGGGCGAGAAGAAGAACGCCGACGAGCTGGCGCAGCAGTACGCTGCCCTGTGCGATGTGTTCGTGATGGACGCTTTCGGCACCGCTCACCGCGCCGAAGGTTCCACCCACGGTGTTGCCAAGTTCGCCAAGGTCGCGGCTGCCGGCCCGCTGCTGGCTGCCGAACTGGACGCCCTGGGCAAGGCCCTGAAGGCCCCGGCCAAGCCGATGGCCGCCATCGTCGCCGGCTCCAAGGTGTCGACCAAGCTGGACGTGCTGAACAGCCTGAGCAGCGTGTGCGACCTGCTGATCGTCGGCGGCGGCATCGCCAACACCTTCCTCGCTGCTGCCGGTCATCCGGTGGGCAAGTCGCTGTACGAAGCCGACCTGGTCGACACCGCCAAGGCCATCGCCGCCAAGGTCAATGTGCCGCTGCCGGTCGACGTGGTGGTTGCCAAGGAATTCGCCGAAAGCGCCGAAGCAACCGTCAAGGCGATCGCCGACGTGGCGGCTGACGACATGATCCTCGACATCGGCCCACAGACCGCTGCCAACTTCGCCGAGCTGCTGAAGTCGTCGCAGACCATCCTGTGGAACGGCCCGGTCGGTGTGTTCGAGTTCGACCAGTTCGGCAACGGCACCAAGGTGCTGGCCAAGGCCATCGCCGACAGCGCCGCGTTCTCCATCGCCGGTGGTGGCGACACCCTGGCCGCCATCGACAAATATGGTGTCGGCGCGGATATCTCCTACATTTCTACCGGTGGCGGCGCGTTCCTCGAATTCGTCGAGGGCAAGGTGCTGCCGGCTGTGGCGATTCTCGAAGAGCGGGCCAAGGCCTGAGCACGAAGGCGCCTGGCAAAGGGAGCGACCTGATGGTCAAGCAATTGCCTGTGATGATGGTGGCCTTGCTGCTGGGCGCCTGCGCCAGCGACAAGGGCGCGGACGGCGAGCCGTCGCAGCGCCACAAGGGCGGCTGCTATCAGTCCCAGTGGCAGGCCGAGACGGTACCGGTGATCAACAAGCGCCTGGGCCCGGACGGCCTGGAAAAGTATGACGACGAGCACCAGCGCAAGGCGCCGGGCTGCCCTTGATCGGGCGGCAGGCAACCAAGCCTGGCTTTCGTGGTCTTGGAAGAGGGGCTGCTGCGCAGCCCTTCGCGGGTAAACCCGCTCCCACAAGGTCAGTGCATGCCCTGTGGGAGCGGGTTTACCCGCGAAGGGCCGCGCAGCGGGCCCATGACGAGGTTTTAGGATGAAAGCGCTTCTGGCCGCACTGGCCCTGGCGACCCTGGCAGGCTGCTCGCTGTTGCAGCCGGCACCCGCCCCGGTGGCGGACAACTGGACCCGTTGGGTCTGCGACAGCCAGGCCGAGGTGCTGTGGCGCTTCGCTGATGTGAAACAGGATGCGGTCGACGTGCGCCTTGGCGGCGGCGACCAGGTCTACCGGCTCAAGTCCGAGCCGGGCGCCTCGGGCGCGCTGTACAGCGATGGCGTGCTGGCCTTCCATACCAAAGGCCAGGAAGGCCTGGTGTACTGGGTGGCGACCAACGATCTGATTGGGCGGGGCTGCAAGGCACCGTGACTGGCCGGGCCGCCACGGTGGCCCACACTACTTGAACAGCAACCGCCCCTGCGGCAGGCTTGCACGAAACAAACGACGCTTGTCGGGAGAGAGATACACCATGGCACTCATTAGCATGCGCCAGATGCTGGACCACGCCGCCGAGTTCGGTTACGGCGTCCCAGCTTTCAACGTCAACAACCTCGAGCAGATGCGCGCCATCATGGAAGCCGCCGACAAGACCGACTCTCCGGTCATCGTCCAGGCTTCCGCCGGTGCCCGCAAATACGCCGGTGCTCCCTTCCTGCGCCACCTGATCCTGGCGGCCATCGAAGAGTTCCCGCACATCCCGGTGTGCATGCACCAGGACCACGGCACCAGCCCTGACGTGTGCCAGCGTTCCATCCAGCTGGGCTTCAGCTCGGTCATGATGGACGGCTCGCTCGGTGAAGACGGCAAGACCCCGACCGATTACGAGTACAACGTCCGTGTTACCCAGCAGACCGTTGCCATGGCCCACGCCTGCGGCGTTTCGGTAGAAGGCGAGCTGGGCTGCCTGGGTTCGCTGGAAACCGGCATGGCCGGTGAAGAAGACGGCATCGGCGCCGAAGGCGTGCTCGATCACAGCCAGATGCTGACCGACCCTGAAGAAGCGGCCGACTTCGTCAAGAAGACCCAGGTCGATGCCCTGGCCATCGCCATCGGCACCAGCCACGGCGCCTACAAGTTCACCAAGCCGCCTACCGGCGACGTGCTGGCGATCGACCGCATCAAGGAAATCCACAAGCGCATCCCCAACACCCACCTGGTGATGCACGGTTCCTCTTCGGTACCGCAAGAGTGGCTGGCGATCATCAACCAGTACGGCGGCGACATCAAAGAGACCTACGGCGTACCGGTCGAAGAAATCGTTGAAGGCATCAAGCACGGCGTGCGCAAGGTCAACATCGACACCGACCTGCGCCTGGCCTCCACCGGTGCCATGCGTCGCCTGATGGCGCAGAACCCGAGCGAGTTCGACCCACGCAAGTTCTTCGGTGAAACCGTCAAGGCCATGCGTGACGTGTGCATCGCCCGCTACGAAGCCTTCGGCACCGCCGGCAACGCCTCGAAGATCAAGCCGATCTCCCTGGAAGGCATGTTCCAGCGTTACCTGAAAGGCGAGCTGGCTGCCAAGGTCAACTGATCCGTTGGTAGTTGCTTGAAGAAACCCGCAGAGATGCGGGTTTTTTTATGCCTGTAACAATCCAGCGACAGATAAGGATTATTCCCACATAACCCGCAGCCATACCGTTAGTCGGCTAACATCAATTTCGATGGCGCTTAGCCATCTACCCGCGTTGCGTCTTCGGTCGCCCTGTCTAGAGTAAAGATCGGATCCAATAGCGGGCCAGGGTCGGTCTAAACATGGGAAGCAGCATGGATGTCGCTCACACACAACCTCCGGACAGTCGGTCGGTGCTACTGGTCGTAGACGACTATCCAGAGAATCTCATCAGCATGCGGGCGTTGCTGGCCCGTCAGGATTGGCAGGTGTTGACCGCCAGTTCAGGGATGGAAGCCCTGAGCGCGCTGCTCGAACACGAAGTCGACCTGGTCTTGCTCGACGTGCAGATGCCCGAGATGGACGGCTTCGAGGTTGCCCGGCTGATGCGCGGCAGCCAGCGCACGCGGCTGACCCCGATCATTTTCCTCACCGCCAACGAGCAGTCCGACGCCGCTGTACTCAAGGGTTATGCCAGTGGCGCGGTGGACTACCTGTTCAAACCCTTCGACCCACAAATCCTCAAACCCAAGGTGCAGGCCCAACTGGATCAGCAGCGCAACCGCCGCATGCTGCAGCGCCTGACCCGCGAACTGGAGTCGGCACGGGCCTTCAACGCCTCGATCCTGGAAAACGCCGCCGAAGGCATCCTGGTGGTCGACGAGGCGGGCACCATCGGCTTTGCCAACCCCGCCATCTCGCGGCTGCTCAATGCTCCGGTGGACACCTTGCAGGGCGCCCACGTGCTGGACTTGATCCAGTTGCCTTGCGCCAGCCTGTGGCGCGAGTCGGACTTCTACCAGGCGTATCTGGGCAGGCAGATCTTCCGCGTGCATGACGCCCAGTTGCGCACCGTCTCCGGCCAACTTGTGCCGGTGGCGCTGTCCTGCGCGCCGTTGCCCGTTGAACAGCGGGCCATGGTGGTGACGGTGCTGGACATGTCGGTGGTGCGCAGCCTGCATCAACAGCTTGAATACCAAGCGGTGACCGACCCGTTGACCGGGCTGCTCAACCGCCGTGGCTTCTACCAGGCCGCCGAAGGCGCGTTGCTGCGCAACGAGCGCTCGGACAAGGCCCGGGCCCTGATGTACATGGACCTGGACGGCTTCAAGCGGATCAACGACCTGCTTGGCCACGAGGCCGGCGACAAGGTGCTGCGCTGGGTGGGCGAGCAGCTCAAGGACTGCCTGGGTAACGAAGCGCTGCTGGCGCGCATGGGCGGCGATGAGTTCACCGCGCTGTTCGACGGGCTGCCGTACCCGGAGCAGGCCGGGCGCTTTGCCGAGAAACTGCTGGAGCGCCTTTCGGGTTTGCAGGAAGTGGATGGGCTGGAGGTCAGCCTGGGGGTGAGCATCGGCATTGCCACCTACCCCGATTGTGGTTCCAGCGTCGAGGGCTTGCTGCGCGCGGCGGATGCGGCGATGTACGCCGCCAAGCAGGCCGGGCGCCAGCAGTACCGCTTCTATGACCAGGAGCTCAATGGCCGGGCGCGCTCGCGGCTGATGCTCGAAGATGGCGTGCGCGCGGCCATCGAGCAGAACGACTTCAACCTGGTCTATCAACCGCAGGTGGCGTTCGGCGATGGCCAATTGCGCGGCTTCGAAGCCTTGCTGCGCTGGCAGCACCCGAGTGTCGGCGATGTGCCGCCGGGGTTGTTCATCCCCTTGCTCGAAGAAGCGCGCCTGATCAATCGCCTGGCCAGCTGGATTTACCGCAAGGGCGCCGCCCAGCGCAAGGAATGGGGGGCGCGCTTCGGCGCCCGGTTGGTACTGAGCATCAGCCTGAGCCGAGCCCAGTTCGCCATGCCGGGCCTTGCCGACGAACTGGCGCGGGTAATCGACGAATATGCCCTGTTGCCTGCCCAGTTGGAGGTCGAGGTGGCCGAGACCTCGCTGATGTACAACATCGACGCGGCGGTGAAGCAGGTGAATCGGCTGCGCGAGATGGGCATCCGTGTGGCGCTGGACGACTTCGGTGCGGGTGACTGCTCGCTGCGCATGCTGCGCGACCTGCCCATCGATACCCTCAAGCTCGACCGTCACCTGGTGGCGCGGCTGCCGGATTCGGCGGCCGACATTGCATTGGTGCGCAGTGTCATCGAACTGTGCGCGGCCTATGGCATCACCGTGATTGCCGAAGGCGTGGAGACGCAGGCGCAGGCGCAATGGCTCAAGGGCGCGGGTTGTGCCTTTGTGCAGGGTTTCCTTGTGGCAAGGCCGATGACCGCCGCCGATGCCGGCGACTTCCCGGCGGTATTCCCTTGGGGCGAGTGATTGGTAAACTCGGCGCTCCTTACCCCGATCTGCACCCTGATGACCGCCTTACGCTACCTGCAAGCCTACCCGCCGCATCTGCAAGACCAGGTGCGTCAGCTGATCGCCAGCGGCCGCCTGGGCGCCTACCTGGACCAACGCTATGCCGAGCGGCATACGGTACAGAATGACAAGGCGTTGTACGGCTACGCCCAGGATCTCAAGCAGGAATACCTGCGCAGCGCACCGCCGCTGGACAAGGTGCTGTTCGACAACCGCCTGGACCTGACCCATCGCGCCCTCGGCTTGAACACCGCGGTGTCGCGGGTACAGGGCGGCAAGCTCAAGGCCAAGAAAGAGATCCGCATCGCCTCGTTGTTCAAGGAGGCGGCGCCGCAGTTTCTGCGCATGATCGTGGTGCACGAACTCGCGCACCTGAAAGAGCGCGACCACAGCAAGGCCTTCTACCAGCTCTGTCAGCACATGGAGCCGGACTACCACCAATTGGAATTCGACCTGCGCGTCTACCTGACCTATCGGGAGCTGCCGGGTAACACCTGAGGGACAAGCACCAGATGAGCACGGAAGTGAGCAAGACCCGCAGCAGTTTCTACCGCCGCCTGTACGTGGCCTGGCTGATCGACAGCCAGACCGCCACCAGTGTGCCGGCGCTGATGGAGGCCACCGGCATGCCCCGGCGCACCGCGCAGGACACCATCGCTGCGCTGGCCGACCTGGACATCGTCTGTGAATTCGAGCAGCAGAGCGGCGCCCGCAACCATGCCGGGCATTACCGCATCCGTGACTGGGGGGCGATCGACAAGCAGTGGATCATCCAGCATCTGCGCCAGATCAGGGATGTGCTGGGTTATCCGTGATCTCTGCGCGGTCCTGGTGAGAGCAATTGTCTTGCTCGCTATTCAAACCGTTGCGCGATCACTTTGGGAGCGGGTTCACCCGCGAACACGGGCATAGCCCGTGCCAGGCACCGAGGTGTCATCTTCGCGGGTAAACCCGCTCCCACAGGCAGAGTGCAGGTCTTGAGTTCGGCGCTGTCAGGTGGGAGCAACTGCCTTGCTCACACTTTAAAGATCTGGCGCGCCCACCGGCGGCTTCAGCCCTTGCGCATGCCGATATGGGGAATGTCGTCCTCGAGATATTCCTCGCCCACCGCGACGAAACCATGCCGAGCGTAGTACCCCTGCAAATGCGCCTGTGCCGACAGGTACACCGGTGTCCCCGCCCAGCAATGTTCGGCGCACTCCAGCCCCTTGAGCAGCAACTGATGGCCCAGGCCGCCACCCCGTGCGTCGGCTGCCGTCACCACTCGCCCGATGACCACGTCGCCACCCTGTGATTGCGGGTCGAGCAGGCGCAAATAGGCCACCAGCTTGTCGTCCTGCCAACCCATCAGGTGCAGGGTGTCGCCGCTCAGGTCCTGCCCGTCGACTTCCTGGTAGGCACAGCGTTGCTCGACCACGAACACTGCCGTACGCAACTGCAGGACGGCATAGAGCTGTTCCTTGCCGAGGTCGCTGTGGTGTTTGCAGATCCACTCGATGGACATGGGGTATGGGCTCCTTGTATTGGCGCTCGATCATCGCAAATCCCGCCGCTGCGCACGAGCCTGGCCTTGCCGCAAATCACGTCAGATGTCGTTCGGCCAAAATAGAGGCTAAATGACATTATTGTCCGCTGTCGCCGGGATGCGGCTTGTGTAATCTGCAGGATCTGTTGTGAGTAGAGATCGCCAACTTCAGCGTGGGGCCCCCAACTGCGAAAGGATTTGAGCATGCGGCCACTGCTTTGCGTTCTTGGAATACTGGGTTTGTTGTGCGCGATGCCGGCAGGCGCCCAGGAGAAACTGCGACTGGTGGCCGACAGCTGGCCGCCCTTTACCGACGCCGCCATGCCCGGCGGTGGCCTGGCCACCAGCATCGTCACCACGGCGCTGAACCGTGCAGGTTTCGCCACTTCGTTCGAGGAAGTGCCTTGGGCCAGGGCGCTCATGGGCATTGGCGAGGGGCGTTACGACGTACTGGTCAACGCCTGGTACAACGATGAGCGCACGCGCATCGGCGAGTTCTCCGGGCCCTACCTCATCAACCGTATCCGTCTGCTCCAGCGCCAGGGCGAAGGCTTCGTCTTCAAGCGTCAGGCCGACCTCTACCCCTACACCATCGCCGTGGTGCGCGACTATGCCTACTCACCGGGCTTCGACAGTGACGAGCGTCTGAACAAAGTGCCGGTGCGCAGTTTCTCGTCGGCGGTGCGGATGCTCGCGGCCGGGCGGGTCAACCTGACGGTGGAGGACGAGTACGTGGCGCGTTACAACCTGCAGCGCGAACCGCAGCAGGTGCGCGATGGGGTGAGCTTCGTCGACCCGCCGCTGAGCGAGAACAGCCTGCACATCCTGGTCAGCCTCAAGCACCCGGAGCACGGGCAGGTCGTGGCACGGTTCGAGAAGGCCATCGCGGCGATGAAGGCCGATGGCAGCTACGCCCGGTTGTTGCGCCAGCACGGCTTCTGATCTGCGTTGGCCCTATCGCCGGCAAGCCGGCTCCCACATGGATCGCGCCTGTGGGAGCCGGCTTGCCGGTCCCCCCACTCCCTTCGTTGGTCTTCCCGCCTTTTCCCCCCCCCCCCCCCCCCCCCCCAGTACAGGTCACCCCGCGATCAGCCCGGCTCACCTTCCTTGATCAAATGCCCCGCCAACGTGCGTAGCGGCCCCAATTGACGGCAGATCAGCGCCAGTTGGGTCTGCACCAGGCGCTGGTGCTCGTCCAGCTCCTCGGGCATCTGCTCCAGCGCATTGGCCAGGGCCTCTTCCGCGTCGCTGTGGATCGCCACCGGCAGGCGCGCGGCCAGGCCGTTGGCGATTTCGTCGAGGCTGGCGGCCAAGGTCTGGCCTGCACCCTCGATCAGCTGTTCATGGACCTCGGCCGGCAACGCGGTGTCGCGGTGTGCCCCAAGCCCTGAGAGATAACTGAGCAGGGTGTGCGACAGCACCAAAAAGCGGAAGCCGACATCCGCTTCCTTACGGAAATGCCCGGGCTCCATGAGCATGTTGGCCAGGGTGGTGGACAGCGCGGCGTCGGCGTTGTGCGCGTTGCGCCGGGCCAGGCGGTAGGCCAGGTCGTCGCGCTTGCCGTGGGCATACTGCTGCATGATCTGGCGCAGGTACTGGCTGGCGCAGGCCAGGGTATTGCCCAGCACCTTGTTCAGCCGGCGGCCCTGCCAGTCGGGCAGGAACAGGAACACCGCGAGGATGGCGATCAGGCTGCCGACCAGGGTATCGAACAGGCGCGGCAGGAACAGCCCATAGCCATCGCCGGTCTGGTTGAAGCAGAACAGCACCATCAGGGTGATCGCCGCCGTGGCCAGGGTGTAGCGGGTGGTGCGGTTGACGAAGAACACCACCCCGGCGACCACGGCGAAGGCCGACTGCATCAGCGGGTTGGGGAACAGGTCGAACAGCGCCCAGCCCACGGTCAGGCCGATGGCGGTGCCGAGCATCCGCTGGCCCAGCTTGCGCCGGGTCGCCCCGTAGTTGGGCTGACAGACGAACAGGGTGGTGAGGATGATCCAGTAGCCCTGGGTCGGGTGGATCAGGTGCACCATGCCGTAGCCCACCGACAGTGCCAGCGACAGGCGCAGGGCATGGCGGAACAGCAGCGAGGTGGGGGTCAGCTGGGTGCGCAAGCGCTGCCACACATCCTTCAGGTTGCGCGGCGAGCGGTCGAGCAGGCTGCTGTCGCTGGCATCTGCCAGGCTGTCCGGGTTGCTCGCGGCGCCCAGCAGGCGGTCCAGCGTGGCCAGGTTGGCGGCCAGGGCCCGCAGCGAGCGCAGCAGCCCGCGCCAGGCCGGGTTGTTCTGTTCGCGCAGGTGCTCCAGCGAAGCATTCAGGTCTTCCAGCGCTTCGGGGTAGCCGCTGGCGAGCACGAACGGCTGGCGCAGGCGGATCGAGCGCGCCAGCTCCTGGCAGGAGGCACCCTGTTTGCGCAGCAGGCGCTGGCAACGGAACATCACGTCGCTGTGGAAGAACGCCTCGTTCAGGGCGTTGTAGGGGTAGTGCGAGGCGCTGACCCGCTCGTGCAGGTCCTGGGCCAGGAAGTACAGCTTGAGGTAGCGGCTGACCTTGGAGTTGGGCTGACTGTTGCCGACACGGTGCAGGATGATTTCCTTGGCGGCGTTGAGCGCGGCTACCACCTTGCCGTTCTGCTTGGCCAGCTCCAGGCGCGTGGCCTCGACGTCCAGGCCGCGGATCGGCTCGAACAGGCTGGCCTTGAGCTTGAGGTAGCTGCCCAGTTCATAGAACAGCTTGGCCAGGCTCTGCTGCACCGGCTGGTTGGAAAACAGCGCCTGCCACAGCACCGACAGCAGCCCGTACCAGGCGGCGCCGGTCACCAGCAGCAGCGGCTCGTGCCAGAAGTCATTGACCTCACCGCCGCGCTGGTCCACACCGATCATGGTGTAGACCGACAGGATCAGCGTCGCCGAGGCGATCGCCCCGTAGCGTTCGCCCAGTGCGCCGAGCATGGTCAGGCCGAAGGCGGCCAGGGCCAGGGCGAGGGCGAAGATCCAGGGGTAGGGGAACAGCAGCTCCACCGACAGGGCGGCGATGGCAAAACAGCCGAGGGTGACCAGCAGGGCGCTGAGGCGGCCCTGCCAACCGTCATCGGTCTCGGCCAGTGCGCTGGCGATGATGCCGAGGAACAGCGGGATGAGCAGGCTCATCTCGTTCTGGTACCAGCACCAGGCCATGCTGCCGGTGAGGGCGATGGTCACACGAATGGCGTAGCTGAACTTGTCTTGGCCCCACAGGCGACGCAATGAATGGCGGAACGAGCTCGATGACATGATGGCCTGCTGGGCAGTTTGCGGACTAGAACCTTGGGGGCCTCATCGCGGAGCAAGCCCGCTCCCACGAGACACAGGAGGCCTTTGTGGGAGCGGGCTTGCCCCGCGATGGTTTTGCACCCTTCACAACACAGACCAGCAAGAAGCGTTCCGTGCTGCTGAATGGATTCTACTCTACACGAACTGCGCCGCAGCGTTGGCCGAAGCCCAGGCCCACTGGAAGTTGAAACCACCCAGGTGCCCGCTCACGTCCAGCACTTCGCCGATGAAGTACAGCCCGGGGCTCTTCAGCGATTCCATGGTCTTGGACGACACCTCGCGGGTATCCACGCCGCCCAGGGTCACCTCGGCAGTGCGATAGCCCTCGGTGCCCGCCGGCACCACCTGCCAGGCCGCCAGCTTGTCGGCGACTTCGGCCAATTGGGCCGGGGTGTACTGCTTCAGCGGCTTGGATTCGAACCACTGCTCGGCCAGCAGGTTGGCCAGCTTGCGGGTGAACACCTCGCCCAGCACGGTCTTCAGCTCGCTGTTGGGGCGCTCGACCTGCTGGCCCTGCAGCCACTCCAGGGCATCGCGGTCGGGCAGCAGGTTGATCTCGACCGTGTCGCCGGCCTCCCAGAACGAGGAAATCTGCAGGATCGCCGGGCCGCTCAGGCCGCGGTGGGTGAACAGCAGGTTTTCCCGGAAGCTTGTGCCGTTGCAACTGGCGGTGCAGTCCAGCGAGGTGCCGGACAGCTCGGTGCACAGTGCCTTGAGCTGGGGCTCGGTGATGGTGAACGGCACCAGGCCGGCGCGGGTCGGCAGCAGTTCGTGGCCGAACTGGCGCGCGACCTGGTAGCCGAAGCCGGTGGCGCCCAATGTCGGGATTGACAGGCCGCCGGTGGCGATCACCAGCGACTGGCAGGCGAACGGGCCGGCGCTGGTCTGCAGGCGGTAGCCGCCTTCGGTTTTCTCGATCTGTTCGATGCTGGTGTTCATGCGCAGTTCGGCGCCGGCCGCGTCGCACTCGGCCAGCAGCATGTCGAGGATGTCGCTGGACTTGTTGTCGCAGAACAGCTGGCCGAGCTTCTTCTCGTGGTACGGCACGCCGTGCTTGCACACCAGTTCGATGAAGTCCCACTGGGTGTAGCGGGCCAGCGCCGACTTGCAGAAATGCGGGTTGTGCGAGAGGAAGTTGGCAGGCTCGGTGTACATGTTGGTGAAGTTGCAGCGCCCGCCGCCGGACATGAGGATCTTCTTGCCCGGTTTGTTGGCGTGGTCGAGCAGCAGCACCCGACGGCCACGGCGGGCGGTGAGCTGGGCGCACATCAGGCCGGCGGCGCCGGCGCCGAGGATGATCACGTCGGTGGAGTGCACGGTGTTGAACCTGTCTGAATGTAAAAATTGGAATGCCGGATCTGTGGGAGCGGGGGGGGGGGGGGGGGGGGGGGGGGGGGGGAGGGGGGGGGGTGGGGGGGGAAGGCATACACCAAAAGGGCGGACAGAAACCTTCCCCCCCCCCCCTTCTCCCCCTCCCCCCCCCCCCCCCCCCCACTCCCCCCCCCCCCCCCCCCCCCCCCCCCCCCCCGCTCCCACAGGGATCTTGCCAAGCCCTTAGACGATACGGACTTTCAGGGCGCGACCCTTGATCTTGCCGCTGTTCAAGCGCTGCATGGCCTGCTTGGCCACCGCCCGCTCCACGGCTACGAACGCCACGAAGTCGAAAATGGCGATCTTGCCCACCTGCTTGCCCGGCAAGCCGGCATCGCCGGTCAGCGCACCGAGGATATCGCCCGGGCGCAGCTTGTCCTTGCGCCCGGCGCCGATGCACAGGGTGGTCATCGCCGGCAGCAGCGGCTCGCCGCCTTTGTTCTTCAGGTTGTCCAGCTGCTCCCAGCGCAGCGGCTGCTGTTGCAGGTCTTCGATGGCCTGGGCGCGGTGGCCCTCGGCCGGGGCCACCAGGCTGATCGCCACGCCCTTCTCGCCGGCACGGCCGGTACGGCCGACGCGGTGCACGTGGATCTCGGCGTCACGCGCCAGCTCGACGTTGATGACCATGTCCAGGCCATCGATGTCCAGGCCGCGGGCGGCCACGTCGGTGGCCACCAGCACCGAGCTGCTGCGGTTGGCGAACATGGTCAGCACCTGGTCGCGATCGCGCTGCTCCAGGTCGCCGTGCAGCGCCTGGGCAACGATGCCCTTGGCGGTGAGGTGGGCGACGACGTCTTCGCACTGCTGCTTGGTGAAGCAGAACGCCACGCAGGACTGCGGGCGGTAGTGGCCGAGCACGCGGGTCACAGCTTCCAGGCGCTGCTGCGCGTCGATCTCGATGAAACGCTGTTCGATCTGGTTGTCGCTGTGCAGCGCCTCGACCTTCACCTGCTGCGGCTGGCGCATGAAGTTCTTGGCCAATTGCTCGATGCCGGCCGGGTAGGTGGCCGAGAACAGCAAGGTCTGGCGGCGCGACGGGGTCTTGCCGATGATGCTGGCGATGGCGTCGAAGAAGCCCATGTCGAGCATGCGGTCGGCTTCGTCGAGCACCAGGGTGTTGAGGCCGTCGAGTACCAGGGTGCCTTTGTCCAGGTGCTGCTGGATGCGCCCCGGGGTGCCGACGATGATGTGCGCGCCGTGCTCCAGCGAGGCGATCTGCGGGCCCAGCGAAACGCCACCGCACAGGGTGAGGATCTTGATGTTGTCCTCGGCCCGGGCCAGACGGCGCAGCTCCTTGGCCACCTGGTCGGCCAGCTCGCGGGTCGGGCACAGCACCAGCGCCTGGCAACCGAAGTAGCGCGGGTTGATCGGATTGAGCAGGCCGATGCCGAAGGCGGCGGTCTTGCCGCTGCCGGTCTTGGCCTGGGCGATCAGGTCCTGGCCCTTGAGAATGACCGGCAGGCTCTGGGCCTGGATCGGGGTCATCGAGGCGTAGCCCAGGGCGTCCAGGTTGGCCAGCATGGCGGCGGACAGCGGGAGGGTGGCAAAGGCGGTGGTTTCAACGGTCACGAGGCGGGCCTACGGTGCGAAGCGAAAAATGTCGCACAGTCTACCAGCCTCATGGCCATTCGCCCTACGACTCGACGTGCTCTTCCGGACGACGAGCGCGCCTTCCGTCTGTCGGCGCCAGTTGCAGGAAGATCGCCGCCGCCAGCATGGCCATCACGCCGATGGTGACGAAGGTCAGCTGGAACGCCCCCAGGGTGCTTTGCACGCCTTCGGCGCTGCCGGCTGCGGTGAAACCGCCGAGCAGCGCACCGGCGCAGGCCACGCCCAGGCTCAGCGACAGTTGCGCGACCACCGACAGCAGGCTGTTGCCGCTGCTGGCGCTGGCGTCGTCGAGGTCGATCAGGGTCACGGTGTTCATCGCCGTGAACTGCATCGAGTTCACCGCCCCCAGCAACGCCAGTTGCACCAGCAGCAGGGCATACGGCGTCTGTTCATCGACCAGCCCCAGGCTGGCCAGCAGCAGGCCCAGCAGCAAGGTATTGCCGGTGAGTACGATGCGATAGCCCAGGCGTTCGATCAGCGGCCGGGCCACCGACTTGGCCAGCATCGCTGCTGCCGCCAGCGGGATCATGCTCATGCCCGCCTGGGCCGGCGAGTAACCCAGCGCCACCTGCAGCAGCAACGGCACCAGGAAGGGCAGGGCGCCGCTGCCCAGGCGGGCGAACAGGTTGCCGAGGATGCCGATGGCGAAGGTGCGCACGCGGAACAGCGACGGCGAGAACAGGGGCTCCGGGTCACGCCCGGCACGCAGCCAGTACGCGGCCAGGCAGGCCATGCCGGCGAACAGCAACAGCATCACCCGCAGGTGCGGCAGGTGTAGCTCGCCCAGGCCTTCCATGGCGATGGTGATCAGCACCATCGCCGCACCGAACAGCACGAAGCCCGGCCCGTCGAAGCGGGTACGCTCGGCGCCGCGCAGGTCGGGGATGAACTTCCACACCGCATAGCAACCGAGGGCGCCCACCGGCAGGTTGAGCAGGAAGATCCAGTGCCAGGTCAGGATCTCCACCAGCCAGCCGCCGAGGGTCGGGCCGAGCAGCGGGCCGAGCAGGCCGGGGATGGTGATGAAGCTCATGATCCGCACCAGCTCGCTGCGCGGGTAGGCGCGCAGCACCACCAGCCGGCCTACCGGCAGCATCAGCGCTCCGCCCAGGCCCTGCACCACCCGGGCGAAGATCAGGAAACCCAGGCTGTTGGCCATGGCACACAGCAGCGAGCCGAAGCTGAACAGCAGGATCGCGCTGAAGAAGATGCGCTTGGTGCCGAAGCGGTCGGCGATCCAGCCCGAGGCCGGGATCAGCAGCGCCACGGTGAGCATGTAGGCGATGATCACGCCCTGCATGCGCAAGGGGTCCTCGGCCAGCGAGCGGGCCATGGCCGGCAGCGCGGTGTTGAGGATGGTGCCGTCCAGCGACTGCATGAAGAAAGCGATGGCCACCACCCAGGGGATCCAGCGGGCGGTGACGGGGGCCAGTGGTGCGCGTTCGGACATGGGAAGCCTCAGGCAAGTGTAGGGCCCATTGTGGGAGGGGGCGGGCGTGGGAGCGGGCTTGCCCCGCGATGGCGTCGGATCGGCCATTGATGTTGCCTTGGCTGGCCCTATCGCGGGGCAAGCCCGCTCCCACGCTGTAGTTTTACAAGGTCAAGGTGAGCCCTTTGACCAGCGCCCCCGGCAGATGACTCGACCCGGTACTGCGCTGCCCATAAGTGCTGGTCGACAGGATCATCTCGCGCTCCTGGGTTAGCGCCTCGAGCTGGCTACCCAGCAGGCTGTAAAGGCTGTCATCAAAGCGCATGGTGCTCACCGGCCCCTGGATCTGGCCGTTTTCCACCCAGAACGTGGCGAACCGGGTCAGCCCGGTCATCCGCGCCGCGGGCAGGTCCGAGTAGTTCAGGTACCACAGGTTGCTGATGTACAGCCCGGTGCCCAGGCGTTCGAGGATCTGCGCGCTGGGCAGGTTGCCCGGCGCCAGGCTCAGTGCGCACGGCGATTCGTAGCTGTCGGCGCCATTGGCCTGAAGTGTGAACTCGGCGGCGCTGCGAGCGCTGACCAGACGCTCGCGTGCCTGGCCCTCGCCAATCAGCAGCAGGTCGCGCCGCGGCGAGCCCTCGTCGGAGAACGCCGGGCTCAACGAGCCGCTGACCTGTTCGCTGAAACTCACCAGTGAGCTCAGCCGTGCATCGCCGTTGTACAGGCGTTGCAGCGAGCTGTTCCCTGTGGCCAGTGCCTGGGCCGAGAAACCACCCCAGCAGAGCATCCCGGCAATCTCGTCCATCGCCGCTGGCGCCAGGTAGGCGCGGTAGCTGCCGGGCTTGAGGGTAATGGCCGGGCGGCCCAGGTGCTGCAGCTGTTCGCGGGCCAGGCGCAGGCGCGCGGCAAAGGCCTCGCCGCTCCAGGCTTGGCCCGCGTAGTTGGCTTTGACCGCCTGGCCGTTGGCATGGAACAGGCTCCAGTCGAAGTTGAAACTGTTGGCCTGGTGCCAGCCGAAGGCGCCGAACGAGCTGGCGAAGCCGCGGCAGATGGGGCCGGCGGCGTAGATGCCGACCAGGTCCAGGTCGCTCGCCTCGCGCTCGACCAAGGCCAGCACTTCATCCAGCTCGGGCAGTGGCTGCTCCAGCAGGCTGTGGCTGTGCCAGGCACGCTCGTCGAGGCTCAAGTACGGATCGAGCGGCAGCAGCGGCAGGGTCTGACGCAGTTGCCCGAGGCCGTCATGCAGGCGCTGGCGATCCAGCTCGGCGTCATCGCCCAGGGTGATCTGTTGCTCCGCCTGGCGGCCATCGCGAATCAGCCGCAGCTGCACGCTGGCCTGGCTGACCAGCCCGGCCTGGCGCACCTTGGCATGGTTGAACCGTACGAACTGCGAGTGCTCGGCACTGTAGCCCAGGGTGAACTGCTCGCCGGGTTGCAGCGCATCGCGCAGGGCGCCGAGCAGGTCTTCGAAGCGTTGTTGATAGGTGCTCATCAGGCGTCCCCTCCGAATACGTCGATCTGGCGGAACACGCAGGCCGGCGAGGCGTGGCCGACCCGCACCACCTGGTTGGGTTCACCCTTGCCGCAGTTGGGCGTGCCGAGTACCTGGAAGGTGCTGCGATCGCCCACCGCCGACAGGTTGCGCCAGAAATCGGCGGAGATGCCCCTGTAGTTCGGGTTTTTCACCACGCCCTTGAGCTCGCCGTTCTCGATCAACTGGCCCCATTCGCAGCCGAACTGGAACTTGTTGCGGGCGTCATCGATGGACCACGAGCGGTTGGTGCGCATCAGGATGCCGTTTTCGATTGCGCCGATCAGTTGCTCCAGCGGCTGGTCGCCCGGTTCGATATTGAGGTTGGCCATGCGGTCGATCGGCGCGCGGTTCCAGCCACAGGCGCGGCTGTTGGCCACGCCGTCCAGGCCCGAACGCAGTTGCGACAGCGCGCCGCCCAGCGGGCGCACCAGCAAGCCGTTGCGGATCAGGAACTGCTTGCTGGCCGGGGTGCCGTCGTCGTCGAAGCTGTAGCTGGCCAGCTCTTCGCCGATGGTGGGGTCGAAGGTCACGTTGAGCAGCGGGGAGCCGTATTGCAGGTGGCCGAAGTCGGCGGCTTTGACGAAGCTGGTGCCGGCGTAGTTGCGCTCGTCGCCGAGGATGCGGTCCATCTCCAGCGGATGGCCGATGGACTCGTGGATCTGCAGCATCATCTGGTCGGGCATCAGCAGCAGGTCGCGGGTGCTGCTCGGGGTGTTGGGCGCCAGCAGCAGTTGCAGGGCTTCGTCGGCCACGCGGCGGGCCGCGCCGACCAGGCCGCAGCGCTCGATCACCTCGACGCTGCCTTGCTGGCCGAAGTTGTCGCGGCCCAGGGTGCGGCTCTGGCTGTCCTGGCCGTCGCTGGCGGTGACGCCCAGGCCTGGGTAGACGAAGCGCTGGGCATGGCGCAGCTCGGCGCCGGCGGAGTTCAGGTAGGTCTGCTCGACCAGGCTGATGCCCAGGCTGGCCTGCCAGTCCACCAGGCGGCTGTCCTTGGGCACGCTGGCGGATTCTGCGGCCAGCAGGTCCAGGCAGTCGGCGAGGTTGGGCAGGGGCTGGTCGAAGTTGGGTGAAACGTGGTCATGACGCTCGCTCGGGGCGGCTTGGCCGCTGAGGTCGAGCAGGCTATGGGCCTTGATGCGTCGGGCCAGCGCTTCGGCCTGTTCCAGGGCGCGCTGCAGGCCGCTTTGCGACAGGTCGGCGGTGGCCGCGTAGGCCTCGACGCCGTTGACCCGCACGGTGAGCATGGCGCCTTCATCCTGGCTGAAGTGCGGCGGCTCGGCGACATTGCGGCGTACTGAAAGGGACTGGTGCGATTGCTTGACGTGGCGAAGCGAGAACACTTCGGCCGTGCTGCGCAGCGCGGCGAAGCGCTGGCGCAGCAGGGCGCTGGAATCGAACATGGGAAACCTCCGTTGGCGCGGTGGCTCCCCCTAGAACCACCCCTCTTGCATGCCCAGGCACGTATCGTCGCGGGCCTCGAGCAATGCGAGGTCATTATGGCAGCCCGGTACTTCCCAGGTGAGGAAATAACGCGCGGCCTGCAGCTTGCCCTGGTAGAAGTCGCGGTCGCGGCCCGTGAGCAGGCCGACTTCGGCATGGATAGCCTGCTCCAGCCAGCGCCAGCCGATCACGCAGTGACCGAAGGCCTTCAGGTACAGCGCCGAGTTGGCCAGGGCCCCGGCGACCTTGCCTTGGGCCAGGTCGCCGAGCAGGGCCAGGGTGACCGCTTGCAGGCGATTGACCAACTGCTCCAGTGGTTGGCGCAGGTTATCCAGGTTCGGGTGATGGCTGGCGCGCTCGCAGGTGCCGGCGATCAGGCGGATCAGTTGCTTGAGCCCGGCGCCGCCGTTCTGCGCCAGCTTGCGGCCCAGCAGGTCGAGGGACTGGATGCCCTCGGTGCCTTCGTGGATCGGGTTCAGGCGGTTGTCGCGGTAGTACTGCTCGACCGGGTATTCGCGGGTGTAGCCATGGCCGCCGAGGATCTGGATCGCCAGCTCGTTGGCCTTGAGGCAGAAGGTCGAGGGCCAGGATTTGACGATCGGGGTGAGCAGGTCGAGCAGCTCCTGGGCTTGCTGGCGGGCGTGTTCTTCGGGCGCGGTGTGGGTGTCGTCGAACAACCGCGCGGCGTACAGGCCCAGGTCGAAGGCGCCTTCCACGTAAGCCTTCTGGGCCAGCAGCATGCGCTTCACGTCGCTGTGCTCGATGATCGGCACGGCCGGGCTGTGTGGGTCCTTGTTGTCCGGCAGGCGGCCTTGCGGGCGCTGGCGGGCGTACTCCAGTGAGTAGAGGTAGCCGGCGTAACCGAGCATCACCGCGCCCATGCCGACGCCGATGCGCGCTTCGTTCATCATCTGGAACATGCAGGCCAGGCCCTGGTGCGGCTGGCCGACCAGGTAGCCCACGCACTGGCCGTTGTCGCCGAAGTTCAGCGCGGTGGAGGTGGTGCCGCGCCAGCCCATCTTGTGGAACAGCCCGGCCAGCAGCACATCGTTGCGCGGGCCCAGGTTGCCGTCGGGGTTGACCAGGTACTTGGGCACGATGAACAGCGAGATGCCTTTCACGCCAGCCGGTGCGCCCGGCAGCTTGGCCAGGACCATGTGCACGATGTTTTCCGAAAGCGCGTGGTCGCCGCCGGAGATGAAGATCTTGTTGCCCTTGAGCCGGTAGCTGCCATCGCCGGCAGGCTCGGCGCGGGTGCGGATATCGGCCAGCGAGGAGCCGGCGTGGGGTTCGGTCAGGGCCATGGTGCCGAAGTAGCGGCCTTCGATCATTGGTTGCAGGAACAGGCGCTGCTGTTCTTCGGTGCCGAAGCTCTCGATCAGGTTGGCCGCGCCCATGGTCAGGAACGGGTAGGCCGTGGTGCCGGCGTTGGCGGCCTGGAAGTGCGCGAAGCAGGCTTGCGATACCAGGCTGGGCAGCTGCATGCCGCCGACTTCGAAATCGCGGTTGGCGTTGAGGAAGCCGGCTTCGAGGAAGGCGTCGACCGCTGGTTTCACTTCCGGGATCAGTTCGGCGCGGCCGTCCACGTAGCGGGGCTCGTTTTCGTCGCCCTTGCGGTTGTGCGGGGCGAAGTACTTCTCGGCGATGGTGCGGGCGGTGGTCAGCGCCGCGTCGAAGGTTTCGCGGCTGTGCTCGGCGAAGCGCGGGCGCTGGGTCAGGGCCTCGGCGTCGAGGACTTCGTAGAGTTCGAAGGCGAGGTTGCGGCTGCTGAGGAGTTGCTCGGACATGGCGGCATTCCTGGGTCGGGGTGCGGCGAGTCTAGGTTGGGGCTTGATGCGGGGAACAGGTTAATTGGTCTGGGTGATATGGCTTTAGAAGGCAGCGTTTTCGGAGGAGGGATTAGGTGAGGACTGCCAGGTGTTCGCCGAAAGTTCTTCAGCGCCTATGAGATCGAGCGCCGCCCGCGCGGCGCATCGCGGATGAATCCGCTCCTACATCTGTTTCGGGCCAATTATTCCTGTGAAAGTATCGGCGCCTGCCTTGGTGCATGCCTTGAGTCATGCGGGGCGGCGGCAACGCCCACACTGAAACCGCGTCGTACCAACAAGGCGGTCCAGGTAATGGCACAGAAGAGACTGGCCCGAAATAAACTGTGGGAGCGGGTTTACCCGCGAAGCGCCGCGCGGGCGGCGCTCGATCTTGTAGGCGCTGCAAGGCTTTCGCCCAGCGCTTGGACGCCCTCATGCGATCGTGGCTATGGACCTGGAAGCGCTGGATCCAAGGGTTACCTCTGCCGCGTTTCCTACGCAAATCCCGAGACTTCCCCTATTCCCTGTAGTCCATTTCCCAAACATACTTCTGCCTCTTTCAAGCCATTGCGGTGCTCTGGGTTGGTCACTAGTCTCGGGCGGTCGCTGCGAAAACAGTGACCGGCTTTGACAGGCCGTCCTAGGTTTATTCCCATGGCTTGCCTTTTATGGCGGCTGTGCGTGGGGCACTTCGTGTGCGCCGGGTCTTGGGATACCTACCGGTCTGTCAACCCATGTACAGCTGCCACCTTCTTGTTTGACAGCAGGCGTGTTGCGGCCCTTTCCAGGTACCCCAAAATGCTGAAGATCGTCCCCGACCCACCCCACAACCATCACTCCCTTGAAGACACCCTGATCCAGGCCACCGAGTACGCCCTGTGCGCAGTGACCGTGGTCCATCAGGCGATGCTGCTGCAGCCCAAGTCGCCCGTTTCGGTCTTGCTGATGACGGCGATGCACGAGACCGAAGCGCTGCGGGTGTTGCTCGAGTCGGCACTGATTCAGGTGCAGATGCCGGCGCAGCCGCAGGCGATGCATTAGGCCGCGAGGCATGTAGCGCCTGGGCTGACGCCATCGCGGGGCAAGCCCGCTCCCACGCTA
>NZ_JBMOWQ010000246.1:0-5996 GCF_049310485.1 Pseudomonas sp. GZD-209 | reverse complement strand
CCCCCGAGCCCACAGATCCCTGTTGATACCCCCGTCTGAATGGGCAGCTTTTCCCACAATGGGGTAAACTGCCGCGTCTTCAAACCTATAACGACTCGCCTGATGCCCACGACGTTTCAAGAGATCCCCCGCGAACGCCCGGTCACGCCGTTGCTCGACCGCGCCGACACGCCTGCCGGCCTGCGCCGGTTGGCCGAAGCCGACCTCGAGCCTTTGGCCGACGAGCTGCGCCAGGAACTGCTCTATACCGTGGGGCAGACCGGCGGGCATTTCGGTGCCGGCCTGGGCGTCATCGAGCTGACCATCGCCCTGCACTACGTCTTCGACACCCCGGATGACCGGCTGGTGTGGGACGTCGGTCACCAGGCCTACCCGCACAAGATCCTCACCGGCCGGCGCAACCGTATGTTGTCGCTGCGCCAGAAGGACGGCATCGCCGCCTTCCCGCGCCGTAGCGAGAGCGAGTACGACACCTTTGGCGTCGGTCACTCCAGCACCTCGATCAGCGCCGCGCTGGGCATGGCCATCGCCGCCCGCCTGCAGAACGATCCGCGCAAATCCATCGCAGTGATCGGCGACGGCGCACTGACCGCCGGCATGGCCTTCGAAGCGCTGAACCACGCGCAGGAAGTGAATGCCGACATGCTGGTCATTCTCAATGACAACGACATGTCGATCTCGCGCAATGTCGGCGGGCTGTCCAACTACCTGGCCAAGATTCTCTCCAGCCGCACCTACGCCAGCATGCGCGAAGGCAGCAAGAAAGTGCTGTCACGCCTGCCTGGCGCCTGGGAAATCGCCCGCCGCACCGAGGAATATGCCAAGGGCATGCTGGTGCCCGGCACCCTGTTCGAAGAGCTGGGCTGGAACTACATCGGCCCGATCGACGGCCACGACCTGCCGACCATGATCGCCACCCTGCGCAACATGCGTGACCTCAAGGGCCCGCAGTTCCTGCACGTGGTGACCAAAAAGGGCAAGGGCTTCGCCCCGGCCGAGGTCGACCCGATCGGCTACCACGCAATCACCAAGCTGGAGCCGGCCAACAAGCCGGTCGCGCCGAAAAAGCCGAGCGGGCCGAAGTACTCCGCCGTGTTCGGCCAGTGGCTGTGCGACATGGCCGCCGCCGACAACCGCCTGGTGGGCATCACCCCGGCGATGAAGGAAGGCTCGGACCTGGTCGACTTCAGCGAACGCTTCCCCGAGCGCTACTTCGACGTGGCGATTGCCGAACAGCACGCGGTCACCCTGGCCGCCGGCATGGCCTGCGAGGGCGCCAAGCCGGTGGTGGCGATCTACTCCACCTTCCTGCAGCGCGGCTATGACCAGCTGATCCACGACGTGGCGGTGCAGGACCTCGACGTGCTGTTTGCCATCGACCGCGCCGGCCTGGTCGGCGAGGACGGCCCGACCCACGCCGGGGCCTACGACCTGTCGTACCTGCGTTGCATCCCCGGGATGCTGGTAATGACCCCGAGCGACGAGAACGAGCTGCGCAAGATGCTCAGCACCGGCCACCACTACAAGGGCCCGGCGGCCGTGCGCTACCCGCGTGGCACCGGCCCGAACGCACCGATCAGCGGCGACCTCGAGCCACTGGAGATCGGCAAGGGCGTGGTCCGCCGCCGGGGCAGCAAGGTCGCCCTGCTGGTGTTCGGCGTGCAACTGAGCGAAGCCCTGCAGGTTGCCGAAGAGATCGACGCCACCGTGGTCGACATGCGCTTCGTCAAACCGCTGGACGAAGCCCTGGTGCTGGAAATGGCCGCCGGCCATGAGCTGCTGGTGACCGTCGAAGAAAACGCCATCATGGGCGGTGCCGGCGCTGCCGTGGGTGAGTTCCTCGCCCGCGAGGCGGTGGTCAAGCCGCTGCTGCACCTGGGCCTGCCGGACATCTATGTCGAGCATGCCAAGCCGGCGCAGATGCTCGCCGAGTGCGGGCTGGATGCGGCCGGGATCGAGGCTGCCGTCAAAGCCCGAATGACCAAGCTCGGCCTGTAAGGCCCTATCGGGGGGGGGGGGAAAACCCCCCCCAAAAACGCGAGGACGGGGGAGATTCTCACATTCCCCCTGGGGGGTCTTGGGGGGGGGGCATTCTTCCTTGGGGGGGGGTGGGGGGAGGTCTTTTTTCCCCCGCGATTTCAATTGAACTGCCCATGAAGATCTCTACGCTTTCCCTGCTCTGCCTCCCTGCCGCCGCCCTGGCCGCCGAACCCTCCCGCGACGACGCCCTCAAGCTCCCCGACGTACTGATCAGCGCCAGCCGCCAGGTCGAATCGCGTAGCGCCACCAGCGCCGCCAACACGGTGTTCACCCGTAGCGACATCGACCGCCTGCAACCCACCAGCGTCAGCGACCTGCTCACCCGCGTGCCCGGCGTGCAAGTGGCACCAACCGGCGGCCGTGGCAGCCTGCCCGGCATCTTCATCCGTGGCACCAAGGCCGCGCAGACGCTGGTGCTGGTCGATGGCGTGCGCATCGCCAACGCCACCTCCGGCGACAGCGGCCTGCAGTTTCTCGACGTCGAGCAGATCGAGCGGGTGGAAGTGCTGCGCGGCTCGCGTTCGGCGGTGTACGGCAGCGACGCCATCGGCGGGGTGATCCAGATCTTCACCCGCCGTGGCGACGGCCAGGGCCTGCAGCCCCGCCTGCGCCTGGCGGCCGGCAGCAACCAGGCCTGGCAACGCAGCCTGGGCCTGTCCGGCGGCGATGGCGACACCCGTTTCAACCTGGGCGCCAGCCTGGACGAGACCGCCGGGATCGATTCGACCGGCCCGTCATTCGCCAGCGACGGCGACCATGATGTCTACCGCGACCGCTCGCTGAACCTGAGCCTGAGCCACGTGTTCAACGAACGCTTCGAGGCCGGCCTGAACCTGCTCGACAGCCGTGGGCGCAGCGAATACGACAACCCGTTCGGCCTGTTCGGCCAGAAGCCCTATACCGACTTCACCGTCAGCAGCCTCGGCACCTACCTGGACGCCCAGCTCAACGACGCCTGGCATTCACGCCTGGAGCTGGGCCATAGCGAGAACCGCGACGACAAGCGCGACAAGCTCAGCGACGAACGCCAGGTGTTCAACACCTACCGCGACCAGGCCACTTGGCAAAACGATTTCACCCTGGATGCGCGCAACAACCTGCTGCTCGGCGGCGACTGGTACCAGGACCGGGTGCATGCCAGCACCGACTTCGACGAGGACAGCCGCTGGAACCGTGCGATCTTCGCCCAGCATCGCTTCGCCGGTGAGTGGTTCTCCACCGAGCTGGGGCTGCGCCGCGACCAGAACCAGCAGTTCGGCGGCCAGACCACCTGGAGCGCCAGCCTCACTCTGCCCGTCAACGCCAGCAACGACCTGCTGCTGTCCTACAGCGAGGGGTTCCGCGCGCCGACCTTCAACGACCTGTACTACCCGCAGTACAGCAACCCGAACCTGGACCCTGAGCGTTCGAAGAGCTACGAGCTGCAATGGCGCAGCCAGCTGACCGCCGACAGCCGCCTGGAAGCCTCGCTGTACCGCACCGACCTGCGGGACGCGATCATCTTCGGCGCCGACTCGATCCCACGCAACGTGGCCTCGGCGCGCATCAACGGCTTCGAGCTGGGGTTGCAGCAGCAATGGGGCGAGTGGCACAGCCAGCTTGGCCTGGCACTGATCGACCCGCGCGACCGTGACAGCGGCCACACCCTGGCCCGCCGCGCCCGGCGCACGCTGAGCCTGGACCTTGATCGGCAGTTCGAGCGTTTCAGCCTGGGCGGCAGCTGGCAGGCCGTCAGCAGCAGCTACGACGATGAAGCCAACCGCAATAGCCTGGGTGGCTACGGCCTGCTCGGCTTGCGCGGCGGCTGGTCGGCGACGGATGAGGTGAAGCTGGAGCTCAAGCTCGACAATCTGCTGGACAAACAGTACAGCCGCGCCCTGTACAACTTCGATGGCAGCCAGTACGGCTATCGCGAAGAGGGTCGCACCTGGCTGCTCAGCGTCACCTGGACACCGGCGCTGTAGCGTCGAGCAAGGCACACAGCCGCGCGGTGGCCTCGATCATCTGCCCGCTGGGCCGCTCCAGGCCCTTGTCCGGCACCACCAGCAAGTGGCCAGCGGCCACGGCGCTCAGCTTCGGCCAGCTACGCCAGCTGGCCAGTTGCGCCTGGTCGCCAGCGAGGATCACCTGCGGGTCACGCAGCAGCACCGACTCCACGCTGACCTGTGGCGCCGGTTGCGGCAGGTCATCGAACACATTGCGCGCCCCGCAGACCCGCAACGCATCGCTGACCACCTGCCGCCCGCCCAAGGTGTACAGGGGCTTGTCCCACACCTGGTAGAACACCCGCAGCGGCGTCTCGCGCCGGTAGCGCTCGCGCAGGCCGTGCAGCCGTTCACGCAGGCTGGCCGCATACACGCGCCCCTGCTCGTCACGCCCCAGGCGCTGGGCGATGGCTTCGATCTGGGTGATCAACTGGTCGAGGTCGCCGGGCTCGGCGCTGAAGGTGGCAATACCCAGGCGCCGCAGCTGGTCGCGCTGCGCAGGCGCCACGCTGCCGGGCCAGAGCAACAGCAGGTCGGGCTTGAGGCTGAGCAGCCGCTCCATGTCCAGTTGCCCATGGCGCCCCACCGAGGGCAGGCCCTGCAGCGATGCCGGGCGCTCACCGCCATCGAGCAGGCCGACCAGCAGGTCCTGTGCCTGCAACTCGAGGACGATCTCGGTCATTGACGGCGCCAGGCTGACCACCCGCGGTGCAGCCTCGGCCTGGGCGCCGAAGCTCAGCAGTGCACACAGAACGAGCAGCGCCCGCATCAGCCGAGCTGGCGCGGAATGCGGTAGAGGTACAACAGCACCACGGTGGAAATCGCCAGGAGGATCTGCGGCACCGCCTCCAGCCCGACCAGCACCGACAAGGCGGCGACCCAGGCCGGGAAACAGGCATACAGCATGGCCAGGCGCCGCACCCGCGCCAGCTCGATCCAGGCGGCCGGCTCCTCGGCACTGCCGAGGAGCTTGTCGGTGGCGATCAGCGTGCGCTTGTAGGCGCCAAAGCGCGGCAGGCTGAGGAACATGGTGGCTGCGCCGGCGATGAACAGCGGCATGGCCAACACCGGGATCAGCGGCTCGCCGCCACCGAAAGCCCAGGCCATCACCGGCAACGGCACCAGGCCGACCGCCAGGTACTGCCACCAGGCCAGCGCCAGGCGCCGCTTCACCTCGCCACGGGTCACGCCTGCGGCACCTCGCCCTGGTGCTTGTTGCCCATCATGTGGCCCAGCTTGTCGGCCTTGGTGGCCAGGTACAGGCGGTTGTGCGGGTTGTGGCCCGTGTGCAGCGGCACGCGCTCGGCGACCTTGATCTGCATGTCGGTCAGGGCTTTGACCTTGCGCGGGTTGTTGGTCATCAAGCGCAGCGCGCTGACGCCCAGGTGCTCGAGCATCGGCAGGCACATGGCGTAGTCACGCTGGTCGGCGGCGAAGCCCAGGCGCTCGTTGGCCTCGACGGTGTCGGCGCCGCCGTCCTGCAGCTCGTAGGCGCGGATCTTGTTCAACAGGCCAATGCCACGGCCTTCCTGACGCAGGTACAGCAGCACGCCACGGCCTTCGCGGGCGATGGCCTGCAGCGCGGCGTCCAGCTGTGAACCGCAGTCGCAACGCTGGCTGAACAGCGCATCGCCGGTCAGGCACTCGGAGTGCAGCCGCCCCAACACCGGCTCGCCGTCGGCGATGTCACCCAGGCTGAGCACCACATGCTCACGGCCAGTGGCTTCGTCGAGGAAACCATGCATGGTGAAAATCGCGTAGGGGGTCGGGAGTTTGCAAGCGGCGACAAAGACGACGGGCACGTTGTGCTCCTGGGAAGTAGGAAATTTCAGTTGGGCCGATTGTATCAGCAGCCCGGCACGGGTGCGCAGGCTGAATATCGCCGCTTAAGATCGAAAAGTTCGATGCTTATGGAACAGAAGAGTGTCTTGTGGGAGCGGGCTTGCCCCGCGATGTTCCTGACTGGCCATC
>NZ_JBMOWQ010000245.1:0-27549 GCF_049310485.1 Pseudomonas sp. GZD-209 | reverse complement strand
GTTGTCTTTTTGCCTCCCCCCCCCCCCCCCCCCCCCCCCCCCCCCCCCCCCCCCCCCCCCCCCCCCCTCTCCCACGTAGCTCCGCCATCAATGCGGCTGGCTGTCGGCGCTGAACGGATACGGCTGCTTCCAGCGCTCGAAGATCGGCTTCAACTCACCGCTGCGCACCAGCTCGGCCATGCGCTTGTCGAACAGCGCACTCAGGGCCTTGCCCTGCTCGCTACGGGTAAAGGCCAGGTACAGCGGCAGTTCGGCGACGTGGGTGCTGCGAAAACGCTCGGGGTGTGGCGACTGCCCAAGCACGTAGTCGACTTCGGTCTGCGCATCGATGTAGAAGTCCACCCGGTCATGCTCGAGCATCGGCAGGATGCCCTCGCGGCGCTGGACCTCACGGAAGTTGTGCACATTGGGCAGGTAGCTGGCGTAGTCATAGCCGCGCACCCAGGCCAGGCGATACTGGCCGACGTTCTCGGGCGTGGGCTGAGCCTTGCCGGCCAGGCCCAGGGCGTAGATGTGGTCCATGTCGAAGTGCCAGCGCGGGTAGAGGTTGTCGTCGCTCTCTTCCTTGTACGAGCCGACCCAGGCATCGGCCTCGCCACGCCTGACCAGGCCCACTGCACGGCTGTACGGCGCGCTTTGGGTGACGACCTTGACCCCTGCCGGCTCGAACACCTTGCGCAGCACGTCCCAGGCTACCCCGCTGCCGTCGGCGTTGGTGTAGTCGAGCCATTCCTCGCTGACCAGGCGCACCTGCGCGGGCGTCTCGCGGGCCATGGCGGCCGGGGCGACGAGCAGCATCAATGCCAGTACAACAGTCCTCACGCCCATCACAACACTCCTGTGTTTCAGGCCACCGCCCACACCAGAACCTGCATGCCCAACCAGGCAAATACGCCGGCCAGGATATCGTCGAGCATGATCCCGAACCCGCCATGCACATGCCGGTCGACCCAGCGGATCGGCCATGGCTTGAGGATGTCGAAGAAGCGGAACATCAGGAACCCTGCGAGCAGCCACTGCCAGCCTTCCGGCACCAGCCACAGGGTGATCCACATGCCGACGATTTCGTCCCAGACAATGCCTTCATGATCGTGGACGCGCAAGTCATTGGCCACTTTGCCGCACAACCACACACCGAACAGCATGCTGATGCCCAGCAGCAGCCAGTAGCCCCAGTCGGGCAGCATCTGCCACAGCGGAATGAACGGCAGCGCCACCAGCGAGCCCCAGGTCCCGGGGGCCTTGGGCAAGGTGCCGGAGCCGAAGCCGAAGGCGATGAAGTGCCACGGGTTGCGCCAGACCGAAGGCGGAACGAACTCCGCAGGCACCTGGTTCGGGTGGTCGGTCACGGTGTCTCCCTGAAATGTTGATAGCCCCGCTGTTGCGGGGTGATGTCCCGGCCCTGCGGGTCGCGCAGGGTCACGCCCTGGCCTTGCAGCACATGGCCGATCACGTGCACGCCAGCGCCCAGGGTCGCCAGGGCCGCCTCGGGTACGGTGAACGCCAGCACGTAGTCGTCGCCACCGGTGAGCGCCGCGTGCAACGCCCCCTCATGGCCGAGCAAGGCCTGCAAGGCGCCGGACACTGGCACCTGTGCCAGGTTCACCTGCAATGCCACGCCGGACGCCTTGGCGATGTGCCCGCAATCGGCCAGCAGGCCGTCGGAGATATCCAGCGCCGCCGTGGCCAGGCCACGCAAGCGCTGGCCAAGCTGCAGTTGCGGCAGCGGCGACCAATAGTGCTCAAGCAGCGGCCCAGCCACCTCGTCGATGGCCTCGCGTTCGCCCAGCACCAGCGGCAGCGCCCCGGCCGCATTGCCCAGATCGCCGCCGACACACAGCAGGTCGCCCGGGCGCGCGCCACTGCGGCGCAGCGCCTGGCCGGCCGGCACCCGGCCGAACACGGTCACGGTGATGCTCAGCGGGCCACGGGTGGTGTCGCCGCCGATCAGGCTGATGCCGCAGCGCCGGGCCATGCGCCCGAGGCCGTCGGCGAAGCCTTCGAGCCAGTCGGGGCCGACCTGGGGCAAGGTGAGCGCGAGGGTGAAACCGATCGCCGTGGCGCCCATGGCCGCCAGGTCGCTGACCGCCACGGCCAGCGCACGCTGGCCGAGCAGCAAGGGGTCGCAGACTGCGGGGAAATGCACACCGGCCACGAGGGTGTCGGTGGAGATCGCCAGCTGCTCGCCGGCGGGAATGTCCAGCAAGGCGCAGTCGTCGCCGATGCCCAGGGCCACGCCTTCGCCGCCCTGCGCACAGGGCGCGGCGGCGAAGTAATGGCTGATCAGCTCGAACTCACCCATGGCTGGCAGGCGCGCAATCAGCGCTTGTTCGCCTTGACTTCTGCCTCACGCAGACGCGGAGCCAGCTTGTCCAGCACGCCGTTGACGAACTTGTGACCGTCGGTGGCGCCGAACACTTTTGCCAGCTCCACACCTTCGTTGATCACCACGCGGTACGGTACGTCGGCGCGCATGATCAGCTCCCAGGTGGACAGGCGCAGAACCGCCAGTTCGACCGGGTCGAGCTCTTCGAGCGGGGTGTCCAGGCAAGGCTTGAGTGCTTCGTCGATTTCGCTCTTCTTCGCCGGGACCCCGTGCAGGATCTCGCGGAAGTAGGCGCCGTCGATATCGGTGAAATCGTTGTCGACCCGGAACTGCGCTTCGACCTCGTTCAGCGAATGCTTGGCCATGTGCCACTGGTAGAGGGCCTGGGTGGCGAGCTTGCGGGCTTCGCGACGCTTGGCGCTCTTCGAGGGCTTGCCGGCATCCGCAGGTTTCGGATCGCGCGGGTTGAAACGATCGCTTTCGTCGCTAATCACTTGGCCTCCAACTGCGCCAGCAGGCTGACCATTTCCAGAGCGGACAGGGCAGCTTCAGCACCTTTGTTGCCGGCCTTGGTGCCGGAACGCTCGATGGCCTGTTCGATGGAGTCGACGGTCAGCACGCCGAAGGCCACCGGAACACCGAACTCCATGGACACCTGGGCCAGGCCCTTGGTGCACTCGCCCGCCACGTATTCGAAGTGCGGGGTACCGCCACGGATCACGGCGCCCAGGGCGATGATCGCGTCGTAGTTGCCTTGCTGGGCGACTTTCTGTGCCACCAGCGGGATTTCAAACGCGCCCGGGGCACGGATGATGGTGATGTCGCTTTCGCTGACGCCGTGGCGTACCAGGGCATCGACTGCACCGCTTACCAGGCTTTCGACGACGAAGCTGTTGAAGCGGCCAACCACCAAAGCATAGCGACCTTTGGGGGCGATGAAGGTACCTTCGATGGTCTTCAGGGTCATTCTTGAGTTCTCATCTTCAAGAGCGAGGCCGCGCTGTGGCGGCCTCGGGAGGGTTTTGACTCGAGTTGGAAGGCGATCAAGCCGCCTCAAGTCACTCGGAGGGCACGTATTCTACAACTTCCAGATCGAATCCGGATATCGCATTGAACTTCATTGGCGAACTCATCAGGCGCATCTTGCGCACACCGAGGTCGCGCAGGATCTGCGAGCCGGCGCCAACGGTGCTGTAGGTGGTCGGTGCCTTGGGTTGCGCATCGCCCGCGCTTTCGCGGATGTGCGCCAGCAGCACGTCGCCGTCCAGCGGGTGGCCCAGCAGCAGCACCACGCCGCTGCCAGCTTCGGCCACGGCGGCCATGGCCGCGCGCAGGCTCCAGCGGCCCGGCTGCTTGACCATCAGCAGGTCGCGCAGCGGGTCCATGTTGTGCACCCGTACCAGGGTCGGCTCTTCGGCGCAGATCTTGCCGAGGGTGAGGGCCATGTGCACGTCGCCTTCCACCGCGTCACGGTAGGTGACCAGGTTGAATTCACCCAGCTCGCTCTCGATAGGCTGCTCGGAAACCCGCTGAACGGTGCGCTCGTGGATCATGCGGTAGTGGATCAGGTCGGCGATGGTGCCGATCTTCAGGCCGTGCTCGGCGGCAAACACTTCCAGTTCGGCGCGACGCGACATGGTGCCGTCGTCGTTCATCACTTCGCAGATCACCCCGCTCGGCTCGAAACCGGCCATGCGCGCCAGGTCGCAGGCGGCTTCGGTGTGGCCGGCGCGGGCCAGGGTACCACCGGGCTGGGCCATCAGCGGGAAGATGTGGCCAGGGCTGACGATGTCTTCGGCCTTGGCGTCCTTGGCAGCGGCGGCCTGCACGGTGCGCGCGCGGTCGGCGGCGGAGATGCCGGTGGTGACACCCTCGGCGGCCTCGATCGACACGGTGAACTTGGTGCCGAAGCCGGAACCGTTGCGCGGCGCCATCAGCGGCAGCTTCAGGGTTTCGCAGCGCTCGCGGGTCATCGGCATGCAGATCAGGCCACGGGCGTGCTTGGCCATGAAGTTGATGTGCTCAGGCAGGCAGCATTCGGCCGCCATGATGATGTCGCCTTCGTTCTCGCGGTCTTCGTCATCCATGAGGATGACCATTTTGCCCTGGCGGATGTCTTCAACCAGTTCTTCGATGCTGTTGAGCGCCACGCGGCACCCCCTTCTCAATCAGGATTTCAAGAAGCCGTTGGCGGCCAGGAAGCTTTCGGTAATGCCACTGCCCTTGCTCGGCTCGGCAGCCTTGTCGCCCAGCAGCAGACGCTCCAGGTAACGGGCCAGCAGGTCGACCTCAAGGTTCACCCGACGCCCTGCGCGGTAGTCGGCCATGATGGTTTCGGACAGGGTGTGCGGGACGATGGTCAGCTCGAACTCGGCGCCATCGACTTCGTTGACCGTCAGGCTGGTGCCGTCGACGGTGATCGAGCCCTTGTGGGCGATGTACTTGGCCAGCTCTTTGGGTGCGCGTACGCGGAACTGGATGGCGCGGGCGTTATCGGCCCGCGAGACGATCTCGCCGACGCCGTCGACGTGGCCGCTGACCAGGTGGCCGCCCAGGCGGGTGGTGGGCGTGAGGGCCTTTTCCAGATTGACCCGGCTGCCGCTCTTCAGATCGACCATGGCGGTGCGCTTGAGGGTCTCGACGCTGACGTCGGCCCAGAAGCCGTCGCCGGGCAGTTCGACGGCGGTCAGGCACACGCCGTTGACGGCGATGCTGTCGCCGAGCTTGACGTCGCCCAGGTCGAGCTTGCCGGTTTCTACATAAACGCGCACGTCACCGCCCTTGGGGGTCATGCTGCGGATGGTGCCGATGGATTCGATGATGCCGGTGAACATGCTGTTCTCCTCAAAGACAGGCTGCGCGGGGCAAGCCCGGCATTATACGCCGGGGGCCGGCAGGGGGATGGCAGTGACTCGCCAGTCATCGCCGACTGCGCGCATTTCGGTGATCTTCAGCCGCGGCGCCTCGCTCATCTGCGCCAGCGGCCAGTCCAGCAGCGGGCGGGCAGCGGAGCCGAGGAAGGTACCGGCGACGAACAGCTGGAACTCGTCGACCAGGCCCTGGCGGGCGAAGGCACCGACCAGACCGGCGCCCGCCTCCAGCAGGATTTCGTTGACGCCGCGCTCGGCCAGGGTACGCAGCAGCGCCGGCAGGTCGACCTGGCTAGCGCTGCCGGGCAGGTTGATCAATTCATGGCCAGCGGCGGCATAGCGCGGATCTTCACCGGCGGCGGTGATCACCAGCGCCGGGCCGGCCTGGAAGAATGGCGCATCCAGTGGCAGGCGCAGGCGGCCGTCGATCAATACCCGCAGCGGCGGGCGCGACATGGCCAGGGCCGTGAGTTCGGCGTCCAGGCCCAGTTGTTCAGCGCGTACGGTCATCCGTGCCTTGTCCTGCAGCACACTGGCGGCGCTGGTCAGTACCACGCTGGAGCGCGCGCGCAGGCGCTGCACCGCCGAGCGGGCGGCGGGGCCGGTGATCCACTGGCTTTCGCCGCTGGCCATGGCGGTGCGCCCGTCCAGGCTCATCGCCAGCTTGGCGCGAACGAACGGCAGGCCGTGCTCCATGCGTTTGAGGAAACCGGGGTTGAGGGCACGGGCTTCGGCTTCGAGCACGCCACTGGCCACTTCGATCCCGGCTTCCTGCAGGCGGCGCAGGCCATTGCCGGCCACTTGCGGGTTGGGGTCCTGCATGGCCGCCACCACCCGCGCCACACCGGCCTTGACCAGCGCCTCGGCGCACGGCGGCGTGCGGCCATGGTGGCTGCAAGGCTCGAGGGTGACGTAGGCACAGGCGCCACGGGCGCGCTCGCCGGCCTGGCGCAGGGCGTGGACTTCGGCATGGGGCTCGCCGGCGCGCACGTGCCAGCCTTCGCCGACCACCTCGCCATCGCGCACGATCACGCAGCCTACGCGTGGGTTGGGGTGGGTGGTGTAGAGGCCCTTGCGGGCCAGTTCCACGGCCCGGGCCATGTAGTGGGCGTCGAGAATGGCGGTTTGGCTGGTCATGCTTACTCTTTGGCTGGCTCGCGGGCCAGGCGGTCGATTTCTTCGCGGAACTCGTCGAGGTCCTGGAAACGCCGGTAGACCGAGGCAAAACGGATATAGGCGACTTCGTCGAGCTTGCGCAGCTCGGCCATCACCAGCTCACCGACCACCAGAGACTTCACTTCACGCTCGCCGGTGGCGCGCAGGCGGCTCTTGATATGCGCCAGCGCCGCTTCCAGGCGCTCGACGCTGACCGGCCGCTTCTCCAGCGCGCGCTGCATGCCGGCACGCAGTTTGTCTTCATCGAAGGGCTGGCGAGTGCCGTCCTGCTTGATCAGCCGTGGCAGAACCAGCTCGGCGGTTTCGAAGGTGGTGAAACGCTCGCCGCAGGCGACGCATTCGCGACGGCGACGAACCTGTTCGCCCTCGGCGACCAGGCGCGAGTCGATGACCTTGGTGTCGTTGGCACCGCAAAACGGACAGTGCATGGTGGCAGGCAACAAAAAAAGGGAGGGCCATGGTAGCGCATTGCACTGGCAAGACAAGCTACCATCCATGCAATTCTGCCCGCCAAGGACTACACCATGCACTATCGAGCGCTCGTCGTGCTGTGCGCCGCCGCCCTGCTCGCCGCTTGCGGCAGCGACCGACCAAAGCCTGAGCAGGCCCCGGCGCCCGTGCCGGCCAAGGTGGCGAAGAAAGCCCAGCCACTCGGCCCGCTGCCGGCCTACCAGCGCGAGTTGAGCGGCACGCTGATGGAGATCCCCGCCGGCGCCGACGTCGAACTGGCACTGCTGGTCATCGACGACCGTGGCCGCCCGCAACAGCTGCTGGCCAGCAGCACCCTGACCGGCACCGGCCAGGCCCTGCCCTACCAACTGCGCTTCAACCCCGAGGCCTTCCCCGCCGGGGCCCGCGTGGAGCTGCGTGGCCGTGCCAGCCAGTCCGGCCAGTTGATCATGCACCTGCCACCGGTGCGCATCGCCCAGGCCGAAACCCAGGCCACTGGCCCGCTGCGTTTCGAAAAGGCCCCGTAAATGGCACCGCACGCCCTGCAACAGGCCCTGAGCGGCCTGATCGGCGAAGCGCGCCTGGTGGTCAGCGAGCTGCCTGGGTGCGCACTGAAACTCTGGCTGATCGACGACCAGAACATGGACCGTGAATTCAGCAGCGAGGAAACCCGACGCATCCTCGAAGAGCCGCCCTACTGGAGCTTCTGCTGGGCCAGCGGCCTGGCCATGGCGCGCTACCTGGCCGAGCGCCCGGAGTGGGTGCGCGGCAAGCGCGTGCTGGACTTCGGCGCCGGCTCCGGCATTGCCGGCATCGCTGCGGCCCGCGCGGGCGCGCTTGAGGTGGTGGCCTGCGACCTCGACCCGCTGGCCCTCGACGCCTGCCGCGCCAACGCCGCGCTCAATGGCGTGGCGCTGAACTACAGCAGCGACTTCTTCGCCGAGGCCGACCGCTTCGACCTGATCCTGGTCGCCGATGTGCTGTACGACCGCGCCAACCTGCCGTTGCTGGATGAATTCCTCAGCCGTGGCCGCCAGGCACTGGTGGCGGATTCGCGCGTGCGCGACTTCAGCCACCCGCAATACCGCCCGCTGGGCGTGCTCGAAGCCCTGACCCTGCCGGACCTGGCCGAGCCGCACGAATTCCGCCGGGTCAGCCTGTACCACGCCAGCCGCGAGCCTTTATAGTGGGGCATTCACGTTTGCGAGAGTCACGATGAGCCAGGAAACGCAGTACATCTTCGATGCCACCGATGCCACCTTCCAGCAACTGGTCATCGAGAACTCCTTCCACAAACCTGTCCTGGTCGACTTCTGGGCCGAGTGGTGCGCGCCGTGCAAGGCGCTGATGCCGCTGCTGGCGAAGATCACCGAGGGCTACCAGGGCGAGCTGCTGCTGGCCAAGATCAACTGCGACGTCGAGCAGCAGGTGGTGGCCCAGTTCGGCATCCGCAGCCTGCCGACCGTGGTGCTGTTCAAGGACGGCCAGCCGGTCGACGGTTTTGCCGGTGCCCAACCCGAGTCGGCCATCCGCACCATGCTCGAGCCCCATGTGCAGATGCCCGCAGCGCCAACCGCCGCGCCACTGGAGCAGGCCAAGGCGCTGTTCGCCGAGAGCCGCTTCAGCGAGGCCGAAGCGCTGCTGCAGGTGCTGCTGGGTGAAGACAACAGCAACGCCGAGGCGCTGATCCTGTACGCCCGCTGCCTGGCCGAACGCGGTGAGCTGGGCGAGGCGCAAGTGGTGCTGGACGCGGTGAAAACCGACGAGCACAAAGCAGCCCTGGCCGGCGCCAAGGCCCAGCTGACCTTCCTGCGCCAGGCCGCCAGCCTGCCGGAAGCCGCCGAGCTGAAAAGCCGCCTGGCGCAGAACCCGCAAGATGACGAGGCCAGCTACCAGCTGTGCATCCAGCAACTGGCGCGCCAGCAGTACGAAGCGGCGCTGGACGGGCTGCTCAAGCTGTTCCAGCGTAACCGTGGCTACGAGAACGGCTTGCCCCGCGATGCATGTGCTCACCCCACCCTGAACCCGTGGGAGCGGGCTTGCCCCGCGATTCGTGTGCTCACCCCACCCAGTGATACATCGGCGCATCCACGCCGCTTTCCACCTTCACCTCACTGCTGTGCCGCAGCCGCACCAGCAGGCGCTTGCCCGCCGCCGTGCTGCCGGTCAGCCCTTCCAGGCGATCGAGCAACTCGGGCCCGCTCATCTGCCCGGCCTGGCGCAACACATCACGCGCGGCCATCCACTGCCCGTCATCCTGGCGCGGCACGGGGCTGGCACTCACCGGTGTGTTTTCGACCAGCGCGGGCTGCTCCAGCCCACGCCCCAACTGCGCCCACTCTTCCGGCGCCAGTTCAATGGTCAAGTCCACCGGCCATTCACCGATCTGTCCACGAATTCTCACGCTGCCTTCCTCGTACCAGGGCTGAATGGCGTCATGCTCCCACGAACATGAAACCTGTGCCAGGCAGACTGGCGAGGCGCAGAAAAATTGTTATAACATTACCAAATCATTCCAAGCCGCCCCTGGAGCCGTTCATGCGTCGTCTGCTGCTCGCCCTGCCCTTTGCCCTGCTGCCCTTGGCCGTGGCCCATGCCCACGACGAGCATGATCATGATCACGGCACCCTCGCCGCCCATGAGCATGGCGTGGCCAAGCTCAACGTGGTGCTCGACGGCAACACCCTGGAGCTGGAACTGGACAGCCCGGCCATGAACCTGGTCGGCTTCGAGCACGCCGCCAGCACCGATGCCGACAAGGCCAAGGTCGCCGCCGCGCGCCAGCAGCTGGAACAACCGCTGAAGCTGTTCGGCCTGGCCCAGGCCGCCGGCTGCAAGGATGAAGCGCAAGAGCTGGAAAGCCCGCTGTTCGGCGACGCCGCCCATGCCGACGACGATGGCGACGCGCACGAACACAAGCACGGCCACCAGCACGCCGATGTGAACGCCCATTACCAGTTCAGCTGCGCCACCCCGGCCAAGCTCACCCAGCTCGACCTTGGCCCGCTGTTCAAGGCCTTCCCGCAGACCCAGAAGATCAATGTGCAACTGATCGGCCCGAACGGCCAGAAAGGCGTCGAGGCCACTGCGGCCAAGGCCGTGGTCGCGTTCTGAATGAGCCAGGCGCTGATCGAGCTGCATGACCTGGTGTTCGCCTGGCCCGGCCAGGCGCCGTTGCTGGATATCCGCGAGTTCCGCCTGGAAGCCGGCGAGGCGCTGTTCCTCAAGGGCCCCAGCGGCAGCGGCAAGACCACCCTGCTCGGCCTGCTGGGCGGGGTGAACCGCCCGGGCCAGGGGCGTATCCAGCTGCTCGGCCAGGACTTGGCCAGTTTGAGCCAGGGCGCCCGCGACCGTTTTCGGGTCGACCACACCGGCTACATCTTCCAGCAGTTCAACCTGCTGCCGTTCCTGTCAGTGCGCGAGAACGTCGAGTTGCCCTGCCGCTTCTCGAAGTCCCGTGCCGAGCGCGCCAGCCAGCGCCATGGCAGCGTCGACCAGGCCGCCGCGCACCTGCTGGCGCACCTGGGTTTGCATGACGCCGACCTGCTTGCCCGCCGTGCCGGCAGCCTGTCGATCGGCCAGCAGCAACGCGTCGCCGCCGCCCGGGCGCTGATCGGCCAACCCGAACTGGTGATCGCCGACGAACCCACCTCGGCGCTCGATGCCGACACCCGTGAAGCCTTCATCCGCCTGCTGTTCGACGAATGCCGCGCGGCCGGCTCCAGCCTGCTGTTCGTCAGCCATGACCAGAGCCTGGCACCGCTGTTCGACCGTCACCTGTCCCTGGCCGAACTCAACCGCGCCGCCACGCCCCGGGAGGCCTGATGTACCTGCTCCGCCTTGCCCTGGCCAGCCTGGCCAACCGCCGTTTCACCGCCCTGCTCACCGCCTTCGCCATCGCCCTGTCGGTGTGCCTGTTGCTGGCCGTCGAGCGGGTGCGCACCGAAGCCCGCGCCAGTTTCGCCAGCACCATCAGCGGTACCGACCTGATCGTCGGCGCCCGTTCGGGCTCGGTGAACCTGCTGCTGTATTCGGTGTTCCGCATCGGCAACGCCACCAACAACATTCGCTGGGACAGCTACCAGCAATACGCCAAGGACCCACGGGTCAAGTGGGCCATCCCCATTTCCCTGGGTGACTCGCACCGCGGCTACCGGGTGATGGGCACCACCGGCGACTACTTCGCGCACTATCAGTACGGCCGCCGCCAGCACCTCGAGCTGAGCCAGGGCCGGCCCTTCGCCGACGACCCGTTCGAAGTGGTGCTGGGGGCCGAAGTGGCCGACGCGCTGCACTACAAGCTCGGCGACAAACTGGTGCTGGCCCACGGTGTAGCCGCCATCAGCCTGGTCAAGCACGACGACAAGCCATTCACCGTGGTCGGCGTGCTCAAGCGTACCGGCACCCCGGTGGACCGCACCCTGCACATCAGCCTGGCCGGCATGGAGGCGATCCACATCGACTGGCACAACGGCGTGCCGGCGCGCGGTGCCGGGCGCATCAGCGCCGAGCAGGCGCGGGGCATGGACCTGCAACCGGCGGCGATCACCGCGTTCATGCTCGGCTTGAACAACAAGATCGCCACCTTCAGCCTGCAACGCGAGATCAACGAGTACCGCAACGAGCCGCTGCTGGCGATCCTGCCCGGCGTGGCGCTGCAAGAGCTGTGGAGCCTGATGGGCACGGCCGAGCAGGCGCTGTTCGTGGTGTCGCTGTTCGTGGTGCTGACCGGGCTGATCGGCATGCTCACGGCGATCCTCACCAGCCTCAACGAACGCCGCCGGGAGATGGCCATCCTGCGTTCGGTGGGGGCCCGGCCGTGGCACATCGCCGGGTTGCTGGTGCTCGAAGCACTGGCCCTGGCGGTGGCCGGGATCGCCGCCGGGCTGGGCTTGCTGTATGCCGGGATCGCCCTCGCCCAGGGCTATGTGCAGGCCAACTACGGGCTGTACCTGCCGTTGGAATGGCCGAGTGCGCATGAGTGGACGCTGCTGGGGGTCATCCTCGGCGCAGCGCTGCTGATGGGCAGCGTGCCGGCCTGGCGCGCCTATCGGCAGTCGCTGGCCGATGGGCTGTCGATTCATCTTTGAGGACGGGCCTGATCATGCACCTCGGCGTCACCACAGAAAAAAGCACGCTTAAAACCCATCCGTGGGAGCGGGCTTGCCCCGCGAAACAGGCACCGCGCAGCTTGGCACCGGCTTCGCCGGTCTTCGCGGGGGAAGACCGCTCCCCCACCGCCCTTTTTCGCTCACTCTTTCTCCTGGCCTTGCTGCTGCTCTGCCTGCCGCTTTGGGCCAGTGAGCCCCGCGAGCTGGACTGGCCCGCACTGATCCCCGAGGGCGCCCCGGTCATCCCGCCGCAACTGGCCCCGCTGCACGACCTGTCGCAGATCGGCAGCGCGCTCTCCGAGTCTGCCCCTGCCGCGCGCCAGCAGGCACCCGACGCGCCAGTAGTCAAGGCGCTCAACGGCCAGCAGGTGAAGCTGCCCGGCTACATCGTGCCGCTGGAGGTCAGCGAAGAGGGCCGCACCACCGAGTTCCTGCTGGTGCCCTACTACGGCGCCTGCATCCATGTGCCACCACCGCCGTCGAACCAGATCGTGCATATCTTCAGCGAGATGGGCGTGCGCGTCGAAGACCTCTACCAGCCGTACTGGATCGAGGGGACGATGCAGGTCAAGGCCAGCAGCAGCGAACTGGCCGATGCCGGTTACCAGATGGAAGCGGAGAAAATCTACGCCTATGAGCTGAAGTGAGCACTGACTGGGGCTCATGACACGGCTTCGTTGAGCTGGGTCAAACTTTCTGTTTAGTCAGCTTCGTACCATTGGACTACTCGATTACTCACGTCCTTTGGGAGCTTCCATGAACAAGTCCTTGCTCAGTGCCTCGCTCGTCGCGTTGGCGCTCGCAGCCCCTGTTGCCCACGCCCACCAGGCAGGTGATTTCATCATCCGTTCCGGCGCCATCACCACCGCGCCGAACGAGAACAGCAGCGACATCAAACTCGATGGCGCCAAGGTGTCGGGCACCAAGGCGACCCTGGACAGCGACACCCAACTGGGCCTGGCCTTCGCCTACATGCTGACCGACCACATCGGCCTGGAGCTGCTGGCCGCCACCCCGTTCAAGCACACCGTCGGCGTGAAGGGCCTGGGCGGCGGTCTGGACGGCAAGCTGGCCGACATCAAGCAACTGCCACCGACCCTGTCGCTTCAGTACTACCCGATGGAGGCCAGCTCCAAGTTCCAGCCTTACGCCGGCGTGGGCCTGAACTACACCCTGTTCTTCGATGAAGACCTGAGCAGCAACCGCAAGGCACAAGGCTTCAGCAACATGAAGCTGAAGGACTCGGTCGGGCTCGCCGGCCAGCTGGGCATGGACTACATGCTCACCGAAAACCTGCTGTTCAACGCCGCGGTCTGGTACGTCGACATCGACACCAAGGCCACCATCGACGGCCCGAGCGCCCTGGGCGTGGGCAAGACCAAGGTCGACGTGGACGTCGACCCGTGGGTCTACATGGTGGGCCTGGGCTACAAGTTCTGACCCGGCACCGCCCGACAAGCCCGCTCGCCCGAGCGGGCTTTTTCATTCTGGCCCAGCCGCCACAGGTGCACCCAGTACCCCAGGGCAAGGCCACTGATGCCGGCCCCCAGCCCGCACACCGCGCCCCAGCCCCATTGCCCGTAGACCCAGGTCGCGGCCACCGCACCCAGCCCGCTGCCCAGCGAGTAGCAGCACATGTAGGCACCGATCAGCCGGCTGGCCATCTCGCCACGCCCGGCCAGCAGCAGGCTCTGGTTGGTCACGTGCACCGCCTGCACGGCGAAGTCCAGCAGCAGCACGCCCAGCAGCAGCGCCAGCAACGAGTGCTCGAGCAGGGCAATCGGCAACCATGACAGCACCAGCAACCCCAGCGCCAGGCCGGTGGTCTGCTGCCCTTGCCCACGGTCGGCCAGGCGCCCGGCCCGTGCGGCCGCCAGGGCACCGGCAACCCCCGCCAGGCCGAACAGGCCGACCTGGGTATGGTCCAGCGCCAGCGGCGCGGCGCTCAGGGGCAGCACCATGGCACTCCACAGCACACTGAAGGCGGCAAAGATCAGCAGGGCGAAGGTGCCCCGCTGACGCAACAGCCGGTCGTGGCGGTACAGCGCGAACACCGAACCCAGCAGGGCCAGATACCCCTGTCGCACGCCGCGCGAGGGCGCCTCGGGCAAACGCCAGCCGAGCAACAGCGCCATCAGCAAGGCAAGGCCCGCCGCCACGCAATAAACCGTACGCCAACCCGACAGGTCGGCCACCAACCCCGAGGCCAGGCGTGCCAGCAGGATACCCAGCACCACACCACTGGTGACCGTGCCCACCGCTTGCCCCTGCTGCGCGGGCGTGGCCAGTGTGGCGGCGTGGGCCACCATCACCTGCACCACCACCGCCATCAGCCCGACCATGCCCATGGCCGCCAGCAGCATTGCCCAGTCAAGGCTCGACGCCACCGCCAGCAGGGCAACAGCCGCCAGCACCAGTTGCGTGAGGATCAGCCGCTTGCGAGCAAACAGGTCGCCCAGCGGCACGATCAGCAGCAACCCCGCGGCATACCCGGCCTGGGTCGCGCCGACCACCAGGCCGACCTGCGCCTGGGCGATACCCAGGCTGCCGGCCATGGACTCCAGCAGCGGCTGGGACAGATACACGCTGGCCACCGCAAGGCCGCAGGCGAGCGCCAGCAGCAGCGTCAGGCCGCGGGTCAATGGCGGCGGTACAGATGAGGCAGATGGCATTGCACAGTCCTCGACAGATTCCGGTTTCGTTTTGAAACCACAACTGGATTTCTAGCAAATGTGGTTTTAATCTGCAACCAACCTTGATCAGGAATGGCCCATGCTCGACGACAACAACCAGCAATGCCCTGTGGCCCGCGCACTGGAAGTGCTCGGCGATCGCTGGGCGCTGATGATCCTGCGCGATGCCTTCGATGGCCTGCGCCGCTTCAGCGAATGGCAGAAGAACCTGGGGCTGGCGAAGAACATCCTTGCCACGCGCCTGAAGCTGCTGGTCGAGGCCGGCCTGCTGGCGCAACAGCCCGCCTCCGATGGCAGTGCTTACAAGGAATACGTGCTGACCGAGCAGGGGCGCGCGGTGTTTCCGATCGTGATCGGCTTGCGCCAGTGGGGGGAGCGGTATCTGTTCACGGAAGGGGAATCACGCTCGCAGCTGGTCGATGAGCGCGGCCAGGGGCTGGAGACGCTGCAGGTGCGGGCTGAGGATGGGCGAGTGGTGGAACCGGAGCGGTGCCAGCGGCAGTTGGTTCGGCATGGGTGATGGCCTGCAAGGCCCGATCGCCGGCAAGCCGGCTCCCACATCGACCGGGTAAGCCATGGGATACCCCTGTGGGAGCTGGCTTGCCAGCGATCGGGCCGAGCCTCAGGCTTTGCCGAGCAACCGTGCCACGCCTTCAACGAAGGGCGTTGGCTCGGGGAAGTCGAAGCGCGCCAGCAGCCGCGCATTGTCCGCCCGCGAATGGCGGATATCCCCGGAACGCGCCGGGCCGTGGCTGATCGGCGGCAGGCTGCCGATCACCTGTTCCAGGGCCTTGAGCAACTGGTTCAGCGAAGTCGCCTGGTTCAGGCCGATGTTCACCGCGCCCTCTTCCACTGCTGGCTGCTCCAGCGCCTGGACCATGACTTGGACCAGGTCACCGACATACAGGAAATCACGGGTCTGCTCGCCATCGCCGAACACCATGATGGGTTTGCCGCTGGTGGCACGCTCGCAGAAGATGCTGATGACCCCGGAATACGGCGAGGACGGGTCCTGGCGCGGGCCGAAGATATTGAAGAAGCGGAATACCACCGGCTCCAGGCCGTGCTGGCGACGGTAGAAATCCAGGTATTGCTCGCTGGCCAGCTTGTCCACCGCGTACGGGGTCAGCGGTGCCTTGGGCGTGTCTTCGGCGATGGACTGGCCTTCGCCATTGTTGCCGTACACCGCCGCGCTGGAGGCAAACAGCACCCGGCGCACGCCATGCTGGCGCATCGCTTCACAGACGTTGAGCGTGCCGATGAAATTGCTCTGGTGGGTTTTTACCGGGTCCTCGACCGACGCCTGCACCGAGGCTACCGCAGCCAGGTGCACCACGGCCTGGCAACCGGCGGCCGAGCGCGCGACCAGCGCCGCATCGGCGACATCGCCCTCGATCAGTTCCAACTGCGGGTGACCGAGTTGCAGGTTGCTGCGCTTGCCGGTGGACAGGTCATCGAGAATGCGTACCGCGTAGCCTTTTTCCAGCAGCGCATCGCACAGGTGGGAGCCAATGAAGCCGGCACCGCCGGTGATCAGGATGGGGGCATCAGCCATGTCGGTAGAAACGGTCCAGTAGGGGCGGCAAGCCGGCACGCCAAGCGCGCGGCTTGATGCCGAAGGTGTGAAGGATCTTCTTGCAGGCCAGCACCGCATGCTGCGGCTCTTCGCTGGCATCCGGGCGCGCGGCATGGGCCTGGGCAGTCGGTTGCTGCACGGCCAGCTTGTGCCACTGCGCGGCTTCGCCAAGGATCGCCTGGCCCAGCGCCAGCGGCGTGGTGGCTTCGTTGCCGGCGTAGTGGTAGGTGCCCCACAGCGGCGCCTTGCAGTCGAGCTGCTTGAGCACCGAGAGGATGACCCGCGCAGCGTCGTCCACCGGCGTCGGGTTGCCGCGCCGGTCATCGGCCAGCAGCAGCTCCTGGGGTTGTTCGGCGCGGGTCAGGAAACGCCCGAGCGCACCGTCGCGGCTTTCGTCCAGCAGCCAGCCGAAGCGCAGCAGCACATGCTGCGGGCAGGTGGCGCGCACGCTCTGCTCGATGCGCCACAGGGCCTGGCCGCGCAGACCGAGCGGTACCGGCTCGTCCTTCTCGCTGTAGGCCGTGGCGCGCGAGCCATCGAACACCCGGTAGCTGGAAGGCTGCACCAGGACCATTTCGTGGTGCTGGCACAGTTCGGCAAGCCGCTCCACAGCACGCTCCTGCTGGGCCAGGCGCTGTTCGCTGACCGACTCGGCCTGGAACCAGTCGAAGTAATAGGCAAGGTTGACCACCGCGTCGGGGCGGTGCTCGTCGAGCAACAGGGTCAGGCTGGCCGGGGCCCAGCCGCTTTCCGGGGGGCGCGGTGCCAGGAAGGCGATGTCTTCCTCGGCGCCAAGACGAATCAATGCTTGCCCGAGGGCATTGCCTCCACCCAACAGCATCAGGCGCATACGCATAGGGTCAACAAGTCCGCTCAGATCGATGGAGGAAAGGGGGCATTTTGCGGTTTCCGTGGGGCGAAGTCCAACCTGGGCCTGTCATACATGCGTTTTCCCTGCCTTGCTCAGCCCTGCTGCCTTTACAAACCCAGGAAACGACTGACTAGCGAACGGGAACAGTCTGGCTTTTGAAAGGTGAGGTAAGTAGATCCAATAGCCGCCGTGCCTTATCGCCGGTACCGACGGGCAAAATTTTTCAGCACACCCTCAACAACATGGAACGTAGCTCATGAAAGACTTGGAAGTCGCCTACCTGCAATTCAACCCGGCTCAGGCGTTGGCATTGACAGGTTTCAGCCAGGAACTCGCAAACTCAGGGGGGCCGCAGGCCTGCGGCGTTGCCCAGAAGGCCAATGAATATGCCGAAGCGCTGAGGGCAACCCTTACGCCTGACCAGCGAACTACCCTTCAGCGCTTTACCGAAGGCCACTTGTCGGCCCTCCTGTTCTCACAGATGCATAGTCCTGACGATCCGCTGCCCGAATACCTGCCTTGTCAAAGTGAGCTGGAGCAGGATCAGGGCACTCTGTACCTCGCCTCGCGCAACCAATTGCTGCTGGCGCTTGCACGCTATCGTGCATTCGCCTTCGATATCGACAACGATGGCAAGCATGTGCGTCTAGTTGCCAACTTCAAAGGTGGCGGAACTACGCAACGTCCCGACGAGGACAGACGAAGGCCCGTCGAACTCAGCTCGCATTCTGGCCTACGGCTGGGTGCGCACACCGAAGCGCCCTATAACTGTTCGGTGATAGCCCACGACGGGCACTCTCCCGCGCCATCAGCGCTGATTCTCGCTGCACGGTGGAACCCTGCGCAGGAACCGACCCACATCATCCCCATGGCCGGCATTATCGAAAGACTAGGGGGGCTGCATGCCTTGGCATTGACCTCCTGCTCCTTCGATTTCACCCGTAGCGAATGCTTCGTCAGTGGCCAAGGGCAGGCTGGCAAAGCCGTCCCCATCCTGCAATTCGATGCCAACGGCGGCTTCAGCCTGCGCTACAACGCCTACCGCTTTTCACTCAACGATCACGCCAGCCAAGCCGCCGAGCGAGCGCTCGATGCCTTCCAGGCATTGCTCATGCAAGCGCAGCCCCTCCCCTTTGTACTGCAAGCCGACAAGGCGCTGCTGATCAACAACTGTCGAGCCTTGCATGGCCGAGACACCGTCATGGACAACCGCCGCCTGCTGGTACGCCTGTTCGGCTACTCCCCTTTCGCGCGCCCGTTGATCATCAGCGACGACCCGTTGCTGGTACGCGGCTGAGCTGGAGCTTCCCCATGCTGGAAAATTTCACGCAAGCGATAAATATCGAAATGCTGCTTCTGCTGGCCGCTGTCGCATTGCTGGCCGGTTTTTTCGACGCGATTGCCGGTGGTGGTGGCCTGTTGACCTTACCTGTGTTGTTCATCGCCGGTATCGACCCCCTGGCGGCCATCGCAACCAATAAGTTCCAAGCCACTTCGGCGACCGTTTCTGCGACCGTAGCCTTTGCCCGCAAAGGCATGATCGACTGGCACGGCGGCCTGCCCATGGCGCTTATGGCATTCATTGGCGGCGCCCTGGGCGCGCTATCAATCAGTTTGATTCCCCATGACCTGCTGCAGGCCTGCGTGCCTGTTCTGCTGATTTTGGTCGCTGCCTGGTTTGCCTTCAGCCCCAAACCGCGAGAGCAGGAGCGCAAGGCGAAAGTGTCGCTACGACTGTTCTGCCTGGGCGTGGCGCCGTTGATTGGCTTCTATGACGGCGTATTCGGCCCTGGGGTTGGTTCGTTTTTCATGCTTGCTTGTGTGCTCCTGCTCGGGCAGCACTTGATGCGCGCGGTGTGCACCAGCAAACTGCTGAACGCTGCGTGTAATCTGGGTGCGTTATCAGTGTTCGCCCTTGGCGGCGCGATCATCTGGCCACTGGCACTGACGATGGCTGTTGCAGCCTTTACCGGCGCACAACTAGGCGCCCGCTGCGCCGTGCGTTTTGGGCCCAGGCTGATCCGGCCGCTGCTGGTCAGCGTCTGCTGCATCATGGCGCTCAAACTGCTGGCCAGTGCTGATAACCCGCTCGGCGAATGGGTAAGCAGTCAGTTTTCATAGGAGCAAGAGATGGACCTCGGGGTGACCACCGCGCAACGCGCTCTCTGGCAGTACAACGAACCCGCCCCCGGCGCCGAGCGCTTCATTGACGAAGCCTTCGACGGTTATCGCCAGCAGGCCCGCCTGCTGTTGCCGGACAGCGAACGGGCGCCACCGGTGTTCGTGGTCGGCGGCGCCCGTTCGGACTTCACCCGGCTCAACCCGCTGCTGTACCGCCTGCAGCAGCAGGGCATCGGCTCGCTGACCGGCAACCTGTCCGGCCACAGCCTGGCCAGCGAACCGGGGGCAAAGGATGCCTCGCTGGCCAGCAACCTGCAGGAAGCCTTGCGTTTCCACCAGCACCTCGACAGCCGCAGCGACACCCTGATCGGCCACAGCCTGGGCGGCGCCATCGCCCTCAAGCTGGCGGCGCAGCGCCCGAATGTGCGCAAGCTGGTGCTGATCTGCCCGGCGGTGTACCCCGACGCCGCCCACAGCGCGCCCTTCGGCCCAGCGTTCAGCGCGGCGATCCGCCAGCCCTTCGCTTTTCTTGACTGCGACAGTTATGCCTTCCTGCGCCAGTTCCAGGGCCGCGTGCTGCTGGTGATCGGTGAATACGACGGGCTCAACTCGCGGGTGCACGGCCAAGGGGCCGGGACGTCGGCGGGGTTGCGGCGGATGGCGGGTGTCGAGCGTTACAGCCCGATCCCCGAGGAAGTTACCCACAGCCTGCTGCGTTCTGTGCCGGCGCCGCACGTGGAGTGCCTGATGCTCACCGACTGCGACCATGGCATTGCCGCCCATCTGCGTGACCGGCCGGAGGTGGCGGATCAGGTGGCGCAGGCGGTGGGGGCGTTCATTCTGGGGTGAATTCGCCTGACGCCTGCGGCCCTGTGGGAGCGGCGATTCGCCGCTGCGATTTACCCGCGAAGGCGCCGTTGGTTTTACCTAAGCATTCGCGGGTAAACCCGCTCCCACAGGGATCGTGCCGAACTCAAGACCTGCACTCTGCCTGTGGGAGCGGGTTTACCCGCGAACACCGGCAGAGCCGGTGCCATCCATCGCGCCGCCTGCTTCGCGGTGGCCCGGCACTCCGGTAAACCCGCTCCCACAACCTATCACTCGATCTCGAACAGGCCGTTGCTGATCGAACCCGCGCTCAGGCGGTCGCGGATATCGTCGTCGATGCGCGGGTCATCCGGGCGATAAAGGCGTACCTGGCGGAAGGCGTTGATCCGGTTGATCTCCTCGCCCAGGTACTCCCAGACCACGCGGGTGCACGCCGGGTTACGCCGGTCACCGCTGGACACGCCGATTTTCAGGCCATTGAGGCGGGTGATGCGGCTCTTGAAGCTGGGGATGAGGATGGTCTGGCTCATCTCGTTCAAGGTCAGCGACTCGTAGTCGACCAGGAACAGGCGATCCTGCAACTGGAACGCCGCCCCCAGGTAGCGGCAGCGCACTTCGGCATGGGGGTCGGTGGCGCTGCTGCGCTCCTGGCGCTCCTGGCGCTCGAACAGGTAGCGCTCACGTTCTTCGCGCAGGTGCACCAGCGACACCAGGATCAAGCCTGGCACCGACATGCAGTTGGAGTATTCGAAGTAGTAACCGCAGTAGCGCGACAGGTTGACGACATGATCGTTGAGCGGCTTGAACAGCTCGCTGATCGGGTTGTTCTGCTGCGCGGCCGGGTTGCGCGCGCCGATCAGGCGGGCGAACTGTTCGGGCGGCAAACCCAGCTCGTAATCCTCCACGCCAAAGAAGTCACCGATCCGTTTGAGGTTGTACGGCGTCGGCCGGCTTTGCCCGCTCAGGTACTTGTTGAACTGCCCGCGGTTGATCGACAGCTGCCGGCAAACCTCCGAGATAGAGCGGTAGTGGCTGCAGGCCAATTTGAGGTTGTCAGCGAAATGATCGCCCATGATGCCGGGGTCCAGATGATGCGAGTGATGCAATTCTAGCATCAAGTCGCACCAAAACAGAGCAACCCGCGAAATTGTAACCACAGTTGTCATGACCCACCCTGCGCCCCAATCAATCGCGGTGCGCCTGCCGTCCGCAGATTTTCCACACGAACAATAAGAATCGAGGTCATTTCAAAATGCTCGAAGCACTCAACGATTTCCTCTCGGGGAAGCTCCTCATCGTGCTGATCGTCGGTCTCGGCAGCTACTTCACCATCCGCTCGCGGTTCGTGCAGTTCCGCCACTTCGGCCACATGTTCGGTGTGTTCAAGGAATCCCTGCGTGGCCAGGCAGGCCAGCTGAGCTCGTTCCAGGCCCTGATGCTGAGCCTGGCCGGCCGCGTCGGCGCCGGTAACATCGCCGGTGTCGGTATCGCCGTGACCCTCGGCGGCCCAGGCGCCGTGTTCTGGATGTGGGTCACCGCACTGGTGGGCATGTCCAGCAGCTTCTTCGAATGCACCCTGGCCCAGGTCTACAAGCGCGCCGACGGCGACGGCCTGTACCGCGGCGGCCCGGCGTACTACATCCAGCACGGTCTGAAGCGCAAGAGCATGGCGATCGTGTTCTCGATCCTGCTGCTGGTCACCTACGGCTTCGCCTTCATCGGCCTGCAGTCGTACACCGTGACCCACTCGCTGCAGAACGCCTTTGCCTTCGACCCACGCCAGACCGGTATCGTCCTGGCCGTGCTGCTGGCGATCACCTTCATCGGCGGCATCAAGCGCATCGCCGCGGTGTCCGACCTGCTGGTACCGGTCAAGACCCTGGCCTACATCGGTGTGACCCTGTACGTGATCGGCACCCAGATCGAACACGTGCCGGCCATGCTGGAAACCATCTTCAAGAGCGCCTTCGGCCTTGACCCTGCGTTCGCCGGCCTGCTCGGCAGCGCCATCGTCATGGGCGTGAAGCGTGGCGTGTTCGCCAACGAAGCGGGCCTGGGCAGTGCGCCGAACGTCGCCGCCGTGGCCGCGGTGAAACACCCTGGCGCCCAGGGCGTGGTCCAGGCCTTCAGCGTGTTCCTCGACACCTTCGTGATCTGCACCTGCACCGCGCTGCTGATCCTGCTGTCGGGCTTCTACACCCCAGGCTTCGAAGGTGACGGCATCGTCCTGACCCAGAACTCGCTGGCCGCCGTGGTGGGTGACTGGGGCCGCATCTTCGTCAGCGTCGCACTGTCGCTGTTCGTGTTCACCTGCATCCTCTACAACTACTACCTGGGCGAGAACAGCCTGCAGTTCCTGACCCGCAACCGCGCTGTGCTGATGGCGTTCCGCGGCCTGGTGCTGGCGCTGGTGGTATGGGGTTCGATGCAGGACCTGTCGACCGTGTTCGCCTTCGCCGACATCACCATGACCTGCCTGGCGTTCGTCAACCTGGTAGCCCTGGCCCTGCTGTTCAAGGTCGGCCTGCGGGTGATGCGCGACTACGACGAGCAGCGCAAGGCTGGCATCAAGCAGCCGGTGTTCGACTCGAGCAAGTTCACCGATCTGGACCTGGACCGTGCCGCCTGGCCGGCCAATCCGCAGGCTGAAACAGCCGCTGACAATCGCGCTGCCCAAGCGCAAACCCAGCGCTGATATTCTCCCCTGCCCCAGCCGCCCCGTCCGTGGGCGGCTGACTCTTTCTTCGTCTTCGGGCCCCTCGCCGGCAAGCCGGCTCCCACAGGGGATCGCGCTGCCTCGGGCATACGCTGCGACAGGGCCTGACATCGCTACGGAATGCTCCAATGCGTGCAGTCAAGAATCTCCTCGTCCTCTACACCGGTGGCACCATCGGCATGCTGCAGTCCGCCGAAGGCCTGGCGCCAGCCGGCGGCTTCGACGCACGCATGCGCGAGCACTTTGCCGCTTGCGCCGATGCCCCCCAGTTGCCCTGGACCCTGCGTGAACTGAACCCGCTGATCGACAGCGCCAACATGCAACAGGCCAATTGGCTGGCAATGCGCGATGCCATCGTCGAGGCGGTCGAGCAGCAGGGCCACGACGGCGTGCTGGTGCTGCACGGCACCGACACCCTGGCCTACAGCGCCGCAGCCCTGTCGTTCCTGCTGCTGGGCCTGCCGGTGCCGGTGCTGCTGACCGGCTCGATGCTGCCGGCCGGCGCGCCGGACAGCGATGCCTGGGCCAACCTGATCGGCGCCCTGCGCCTGTTCGAAAGCGGCCTGGAAGACGGCGTGCAGCTGTACTTCCACGGCCAGCTGCTGCACGGCTGCCGTGCGTCGAAACTGCGCAGCGAGGCGTTCGACGCCTTCACTGCGCTGCCCCGCCATCGCGAGGGCGAACGGGCCGCGGCGATCCCGGCGGTGCTGGGTTATCGCCAGCCACGCCAACCGGTCAACCTGGCGGTGCTGCCGGTGTTCCCCGGCCTTGCCGCCGAGCACCTGCGCGGCCTGCTCGGCAGCGGTATCCAGGGGCTGGTGCTGGAGTGCTATGGCAGCGGTACCGGGCCGTCCGACGACCAGGCGCTGCTCGACGTGCTGCATGACGCCCGCCAGGGCGGCGTGATGATCGTCGCCATCAGCCAGTGCCCGGAGGGTTCGGTGGTGTTCGATACCTATGCCGCCGGTAGTCGCCTGCGCGATACCGGGCTGGTGAGTGGCGGTGGCATGACCCGTGAGGCGGCGCTGGGCAAGTTGTTTGCGCTGCTGGGGGCGGGGCTGGATGCCGATGCGGCTGAGCACTGGTTTGCGCTGGACCTGTGCGGGGAGCGCGCGTAAACGCGTAGGCCGTCAGTACATCATCGCGGGGCAAGCCCGCTCCCACGCCCTGTTGAGGGCTGTGGACTGCCCCAAGGATTGGATGGGGCAGTCCAACTGCGTGGGAGCGGGCTTGCCCCGCGATCGTTTGTACAGTTGGAAAAGTGGCGGAAGGCAGCGGGAGTCGAACCTGCCCGGGAACGGATGCCGTCCCCAACCGGGTTTGAAGCCCGGCCGCGCCACCGGGCGCGATTGCCTTCCTTGGATCGTTCAGTGCTCGGCCTGTTGCTGGGCCAGGGCACTGTCGGTACGGATGTGACGCTGGTCGGCGACCCTGCGGGTCAGGCCGATGCGGTCGAAGTATTCGAGTATCTGCACACTGCGCTTGCGACCGATGCCCAACCTGTCGCGAAACGCGGCGACCTGTACTATCGGCGATCCCGCCGCCAGCTGCAACAGCAGCTCTGCCATGCGCCTTAGCGTGTCCTGTGGGTAGAACAGGTCACGCACCACCTGGTGCACCACGCCCAGCCTTGCCAACTTGCGCAGCAACAGCCGCACTTCGGCCTCTTCGCGTTGCAGTTCCCCGGCCAGGGCCCTGACCCACGGCGGATCGTACTCGCCCGCCAGCAGGCGCGGTTGCAATCGCGCCCACAAGGCCGCATCGGCCTCGCTCAATTGAACCTTGTGATCCGGCAAGTGCAGCCAGGGCCCACTGCTGCCGATCGCGCCGTCACCGAGCAGCTCATCCAGCAAGCTGACGAACGCCGGGCGCTCCAGCGGCAAGGCGCAGAAGCGGCGGAGCCGGTCACGGTCGGGGCCGAGCTGGTCGGGCTCTTGCTCGTGGAATTGCGCCAGGCGCGCCAGCAGCTGTTGCTTGAGTGCCTGCCATTGCTCACGGGCGAACAACAGCTGGCCCTGGCGCGTGGCGATCACCACAACGTGGTCTGGTAGCTGCCAGGTTTCACGTCGGCGGTTGAACTGGCGCTCCAGGCGCTGCGGGTCGAGCCCTGCGGGGGCGGTTTCGAGCAGCGCGGGCAAGGCCTGCTCCAGCTCGATGGCATCACGCAGCACCTGCAACTGGCGCAAACGCACGTCGCTGCGGCGTTGCCGGCTTGGGGCGAACGGGTCGAGCACCCGGCCGCCACCCAGCGTGCGTTGGGCGCGCTGGTCGCGCAGCACCAGGCGATCACCGTGCACCGCCTGCAAGGGGGCATTGAGCAGCAGCTGGGCGAACATGCGCTCGCCAGCGCCCAGCTTTTCACCTTCCAGCAGCGCCACCCGGGCCGTCACGTCCTGGGTGCCGAGGTGCACGTGCACCGCACTGAAATGTTCGAAGGTGCGGGTTTCCGTGGGCAGCAGGGCCAGTTCGATATCGACCCGCACACTGGGCGCATGCAGCCACTCGGGCAGCAACCAATCGCCACGATGCACCTGCTCGATCGCCAGGCGTTCGCCGGTGATGTTCAGCGCTACCCGCTGCCCGGCTTCGGCTATCAGCGCAGCCTGGTTCTGTGCGTGCAATCCGCGCACCCGCACCGGTTTACCGGCCTTGCCCAGCAGCAGTGTGTCACCGGCGCTGACCTGCCCGGCCAACGCCGTACCCGTGACCACGATGCCCGCGCCGGACACGGCAAAGACGCGGTCCACGGCCAGCCGAAAGCCCCCTCGCGCACTGCGCCGATGAACCTGTCGTTCAGCGACGAGCAATGCCTCGCGCAACGCCTCGACCCCTTCGCCGCTCAAGCTCGAAACCGGGAACTGCAACGCCCCCGCATAGGGCCCGGGCGCCAGCAGTTCGGCAACCTGCGCCTGCACCTCGAGCAGCCGCGCCGGCTCGACCCGGTCGCACTTGCTGATCGCCACCAGCGCCTGCGCAATGCCCAGCAACTCGATGATCGCCAGGTGCTCGCGGGTCTGCGGCATGACGCCGTCGTCGGCGGCCACCACCAGCAGCACCAGGTCGATGCCGTGGGCGCCGGCCAGCATGTTGTGGATAAAGCGCTCATGCCCGGGCACATCGATGAAGCCGGTCAGCGGCGCACCCTCGGCCAACGCCGCGTAGCGGTAGCCGAGGTCGATGGTCATGCCCCGCGCTCGCTCCTCCTGGCGGGTGTCGCCGGCCTGGCCGGTCAGGGCTTGCAGCAGCGCGGTCTTGCCATGGTCGATATGCCCGGCGGTGCCGACGATCACTGTACCGGCCCCAGTTGCAGCGCCGGCAGTTGCGCCAGCCACTGGGCCTCGTCATCGAGCTGGCGCAGGTCGAGCCACAGGGCATCGTCGTCGATGCGGCCGAGCACCGGCACCGGCAAATCGCGCAGGGCCCGCTCCAGTACGTGCAGGCTGCGGCCACGCAGCTTCTTCGACACCTGCGGGCGCAGGCACAGGGCGGCACTGGGCAGGCGCGCCACGGGCTGGCTGCCGCTGCCGATCATGCCCAGGGCCGGCTCCACGCTAACGGCCCATTGTTCACCGAGGTGGGCCCGAAGCTCGGGGGCCAGGCGCAGTGCCTGGGCCTGGATTTCTGCCTGGCTGCGGGTCAGCAGGCGCAAGCTCGGCAGGCGTTCGGCCAGGCGGTCGGGGTTGCGGTACAGCGCCAGCACCGCTTCCAGCGCGGCGAGGGTGATCTTGTCCACACGCAGGGCGCGCTTGAGCGGGTTCTTCTTGATCTTCGCGATCAGGTCCTTGCGCCCGACGATGATCCCGGCCTGTGGGCCACCGAGCAGCTTGTCGCCGCTGAAGGTGACGATATCGGCGCCGTCGGCCAGGGCCTGGCGCACCGTCGGTTCGGCCGGCAGGCCCCAGCGGGTGAGGTCGAGCAGGCTGCCGCTGCCCAGGTCTTCGAGCAACGGCAACTGGTGTTGGTGGGCAATGCGGGCCAGCTCGGCGGTGGGCACCTGGGTAGTGAAGCCCTGAATGCTGTAGTTGCTGCAGTGCACGCGCATCAGCAGCCCGGTGCGCGGGTTGATCGCGCCTTCGTAGTCGCGGGCATGGGTGCGGTTGGTGGTGCCGATCTCGTGCAGCTTCACGCCGGCGCGGGCCATGATGTCGGGGATGCGGAAGGCGCCGCCGATCTCGATCAGCTCGCCGCGGGAGATGATGCCCTCCTTGCGCGCGCCCAGGCTGTTGAGCGCCAACAGCACGGCGGCGGCATTGTTGTTGACCACGGTGACGGCTTCGGCGCCGGTCAACTCGCGGATCAGGCCTTCGATCAGGTCGTCGCGGTCGCCGCGCTTGCCGGTGGCCAGGTCGAATTCCAGGTTGAGCGGGTAACGGGCGGCAGTCTGCATGGCCTCGACGGCTTCTTCGGGCAGCAATGCCCGGCCCAGGTTGGTGTGCAGTACCGTGCCGGTGAGGTTGAACACCCGACGAACCTGGCTGCGTTGCTGGATGGCCAGCCGTTCGCCAGTGCGGCCGAGCAGCACCTCGGCGGTCAGTTCAGTGGCATTCAGTTGGCCGAGACGAGCTGGCTCGCGCAGGTCGTCGAGCAGTTGGCGCAGGGTGGCCAGCGTGGCGTCACGACCGTGGCGGTCGATCAGTGGGGCGCAGGCCGGGTGGCGCAGCAGGGTGTCGATGGAGGGCAGGCGTGGGGTGGAGCTGGCGAGGGTTGAAGACATTCGGTACTACCTATGACTGATCCGTTGTCTGGTCGGGCGCAATCGCGGGGCAAGCCCGCTCCCACGCCGATCGCATCCATTGCGTGGGAGCGGGCTT